>JAHXHU010000063.1 GCA_025656375.1 Candidatus Thiodiazotropha sp. (ex Ustalcina ferruginea)
TGAATAGCAACTGCTGAATTCATTTTTTCCTTCCTTTGCCATAAACCGGAACACTGGGAATTATAAATGAATATTTTATTCAGGACACTAGTCACGGACGGTCAAATTATGCAAGTCGAAGTGGCAATTGGCGCAGACGTTGCCCGGTAGCAGCATAGACCGCATTAGCAACAGCCGGAGCAATGACCGGGGTGGCCGGTTCGCCGACACCTGTTGGCGGTTCAGTGGACGGTACGATGTACACTTCGACCTCAGGCATCTGATCGATTCGCAGGCTCAGATAGTCATGGAAATTTGATTGTTCTACACGACCATCCTTAAAGGTCAATTCACTGGCAAGTGTCGCAGCCAGTCCATAGCCCATGCCTCCCTGCATCTGCGCTTCAATCACATCAGGATTGATCGGGATACCACAATCCACAGCAATCACTACCCGGTCGACATGAATGACACCCCGCCGTACCGTTACCTCGGCGACCTGCGCTACGTATGAGTTGAAGGATTCATGTACTGCAACACCCCGACCGCGACCAGGTCCCATCGGTTCACTCCACCCCGCCTTCTCTACGGCAAGATTCAACACCCCAAGATGACCCGAATGACCGGCAAGGTATGAGCGCCTGAATACCACAGGGTCTTTTCCCGCCGCCTCCGCGAGTTCGTCAACGAAACATTCGACGGCAAAAGCAGTATGGGTGGAACCTACCGAGCGCCACCATTGAACAGGCACCGGCAGTATGGGCGAATGCAGATCAATCTGAATATTCTCCAGCGTATAGGGTAGGTTCGCAGCGCCCTCAACGGAGGTCTGATCGACACCTTCTTTGATCATCATAGATTCGAATGCAGTACCCGCCATAATGGACTGCCCCACAATGCGCTGCTGCCAAGCCGTGGGTTGGTTGTCGCCATTCAGTCCAGCCCTCAAACGATGCAGATAGAGGGGCCGGTAAAAACCGGCGCGCATATCATCCTCACGACTCCATATCATTTTTACCGGTACACCTGGTTTCAGAGCCTTGGCGATATGCACAGCCTCGAGTACATAATCGGCCTTGGGATTGGCCCGACGCCCAAATGAACCGCCGGCATAGAGCATATTGATGCGTACATGCTCCGGTTTAATGCCCAACGCACCCGCAACAGCATGCTGGTCACCGGTATTCATCTGCTCCCCATTCCAGATCTCACAGCCACTGGCATCAATACGCACGACGCAATCCATTGGCTCCATGGGAGCATGGGCCAGATAGGGTACGCTGTACTCAGCCTCCATAACCTTGGCTGCCTTGGCCAAAGCCCCGGCTGTATTACCCTGATTCCGTCCTACGGTGCCTGGCTTGTTTGCAAGCGCACGATACTGTTCTAGAATCTGATTCGAACTCAGAGAGAATGCGTTGCTCTCATCCCACTCGACCTGTAGCGCATCGCGGCCACGCTTGGCACTCCAGTAGTCCCCTGCCATAACAGCCACACCAGAAGGGATCTGCACCACATATTTGACGCCGGGCATAGCCTTCGCTGCAGTGGCATTGAAGCTGCGAACCTTTGCACCGAAACGTGGTGGGTGTGCCACCAAGGCCGTGACCATATTCGGTAACCGCACATCGATGGTAAACCTTGCGCTGCCGTCGATCTTTTCCCGGCTATCCTTGCGGGGCAGCCGCTTGCCGATCAGACGGAACTCATCCTGGTCCTTGAGCAATACATCCTGCGGTACCGGTTGGTCTGCTGCCGCGTCTGCCAGCTCACCGAAACGGGCGTTTTGACCACTGGCTGCATGACTCACAATACCGGCCTTAACCTCAATCTCAGGCGGCTTTACCTGCCACTGCTTGGCAGCAGCCTCGACCAGCATCTGCCTGGCAGCAGCCCCTGCTTTGCGCATCTGCAACCAGGAGTTGGCAATGGCTGTGCTGCCACCAGTACCCTGTGCCTCGCCCCAAAACAGGTTACGATAGCGAGCGGCATCCGCAGGTGCCCCTTCGACCCTTACCTGTTCCCAGTCGGCATCCAGCTCCTCCGCGACCAGTGTCGCCATCCCTGTGTAAGTCCCCTGACCCATCTCGAGATGCTTGGATATAACCGTGATGCTGCTATCCAGGCCGATACGCAAAAAAGCATTAGGTTGAAAATCACCAGCTTCAGCGGGTGCGCTACCGGCCAGACCCGGCCCAGACTCGCGCATGCCAGCACCGGCTATGGGTAAAACACCCAGTGTAAGCCCTGCTGCAGCTGCAACACTCTTAGTCAGAAAGCGACGACGACTCAGATTAACAATCCTGTCTGTCTTCATGTTGGCCTCCTTCATACCGGTTGCTTGCTGGCTGCTTTGATTGCAGCACGTATCCGCACATAGGTGGCGCAACGACAGAGATTCCCCTGCATCGCCGCATCAATGTCTGCATCAGTAGGGCTGTTTTTATGGTCCAGCAAGGCTACGGCTGACATGATCTGGCCAGACTGGCAATAGCCGCATTGCACCACTTCCAGATCACGCCATGCTGCCTGCACGGCCTTGCCGGCGGGGGAATTCAAACCCTCAATGGTGGTGACTTGCTTACCAACCACAGCAGATATAGGGGTAATACAGGAACGTACCGGGTCACCATCGATGTGCACAGTGCAGCTGCCGCATTGAGCGATACCGCAACCGAATTTGGTACCGGTTAAGCCAATATATTCACGCAGCGCCCAGAGTAGAGGCATTTCAGGATCAATATCTAAGGATTGGGTTGTACCGTTGACGTTAAGTTGAATCACCGGGGAGCCTCCAGAGGCGGAATGAACTGTAGTCTATATCTGAGTAGGATAGTATGATATTCAATGCTTATCTACGATAGAAAGGGATCGAGAAAGTGAAGTGCAATCGGCTCTCTGTCACTATCAAACTTCAGTTATTTACACTGCAAAACTGCACCTAGAGACAATCATTAATGAGATCTAAGTTGCATCAATGTAGATCTACTCTTTGTAGGGTTTAGCCTTAAACGCTTCTAACAAACTTGTCCCAAATGTTAAAAAATGTAGGATATCCCCCATCTTTTTCACACCTTTGTCAAAACACTTACTCAGACTATTGCCACATATAGTTGATTATGGCAGTGTGAATTGAATGCTTTTCGATCGATATCAAGGATATGATATCTAACCAAAGCCTTGGAATGCCTTATAATAATGTCTAAATCAGATTCAATTACCGCTGTGTCCCATAGTTTGAAAGTAAGACCCAATTTCCTATCCGCTTGGCTGCGCAATCCTAAGCAGGTAGGTGCAGTGCTTCCCAGTAGTGATGGACTAACCAATACCATGGCTGCACAGGTCAACAGAGGGCCAGGATTGACTATTGAGCTCGGCGCTGGCACGGGTGCAGTCACTTCCGCCTTACTGAGCCGGGGAATCAAGCCTGATCATCTGGTCCTGGTGGAGAAGGATCGTATATTGGCAAAGGAACTGGACCATCATTTCCCTGCCCTGCGCGTGTTGGAGGGCGATGCTGCTCGTCTTCAACGGCTACTCCGAAGATCAGGATTGGGCCTGGCCGATAACGTGGTATCGAGCCTACCACTTCTGAGCATGCGAACCTTGACCCGAATACGCGTACTTTCCCAGGTATTTGCAATATTGCAATCTGACGGGAAGCTCGTGCAGTTCACCTACTCACCCAGACCACCTGTCCCGGAAAGACTTGCACATTCATTGGGGATAGAAGGAAAACGGATCGAGCGAGTGCTTTGGAACCTGCCACCGGCAAACGTATGGGTATACAAACGAATCTTTGAAAACATGACTGCCACTCGCCCCAAAGTAAATACACTACACCGTGGTGATATGAGGAGAACCGGCTTCTAGCGTGGTCTCCTATCCCCTACATTTAAGGTGATCTCATGTTGAGATGAACCGCCAATATAGGCATCATCCATTTCAATACGGCCTGCCAGCTTTTTCTCACTCTGTCGCTCCATCATAACCTGCATCAGCTTATGCTTGAGTTTCCAGGCCGTATCTTAGTTCACGCCCATCTCACGAGACAGTTGCAGGCAGAGATGCTCTTTCTACGTTGAGTCATCAAGTAGGTGGCCATAAACCATTTTTTCAAAGGCAACTTTGTACCATGAAAAATAGTACCCGTGGTGAGGGAGGTCTGATGGTGACATTTATGGCACTGGTATATCTTACGGCGCTTGAGTTCACAGCCTGTTGTGTTGCCGCGCTCTGGACAAACATAACCGGCAGGCCATCGAAGTTGATACAACGCTTGGCTGCATTGAGCATCAGTACCATACTTTTCGAGAAATTCGTGCAAACCGAGACCTTTTTGAAACTGGATGGTATTTTTTGGCATGATGGATATCCTTCTGCTTTCAATAGGTTCCATAATGCGGACACGAGAGGCTGACCGCAACTTTCTGACCTGCTCTCGTTCTCGCTCATAGATATCCGGTTGTTGTTCCGCCGTATCCTGCTCCCGATGCCGTTGCAGCATGCGCCGCACCGCTCGGTCGATCTTCTTTCGTTTCTTGTTCAGCTCTGCATGGGTGCCACTCCATGTCTTGGAGGCATTGGAAGGCAACTTGCAGCCGTCTATGGCAAACATCTCTTTGCCAATCAGTCCCAACTGATCGCACATCAGTACAACTTGGCCAAACAGGTCGGCTAACGCATCAGGAGCCCGGGAGATGAAATCCGCCACTGTACTGTGGTCGGGTTGCAAGTCGGCCGACAGCGCGATCAACAAGATGTTTTCACGGCACAGCCGTTCGATCTGTCGACTACTGGTGATGCCCTTGGAATAGGCGAGAATGACGATTGTTAACAGCCGTTTCGGATCATAGGCTGGCGGCCAGTGCTGTCATTTTGATAGTGTTGGTCAAAGGTGCTTAGATCAAGCTCGTTATCGATGAGATAGGAAAGAGAATATTCAAAACTCCCCGGTAGAATTTGCTTTTCATAAGAGACGGGGAGCATTTTCATCTGATCGTAGTTGTAAACTTTCCCCAGAGGGTTAATAAGGGTTGGATTTCAATCCCTCTTTTAATACCGGGTTATCTCAGGTCTACACCGCGCCAGGAGAAGGGGGCCGCATCGCTTAAGTCCATATCGGCTAAATCTGCTTTAAATTCACACAACACTATGTCGGCCTTACTGCGTATAATAATTATACCCATTCTAAAGATTCCTCTGGTCCTTGCCGATGACTTATCACAAGTCAAGTCAGCACGGGCTGGAGTCGGAGAGAACACCATATGGTGTGCATGCTTTATAGCGCTCTCAATAAATAGTGTCTTATCTGTGAGTTAGGAGTTGCAATGAAAAACAATCAACCTGTTACAAACGTAAACAAAGATTTTCAAGCTGATGCCAACATTCTCTCGACCACGGATCTCAAAGGTGCCATAACCTACGTGAATCCGGATTTTCTCAAAATCAGCGGGTTCACAAAAGAGGAGTTAATAGGCAAAAACCATAATGTAGTCCGCCATCCGGATATGCCACCTGCCGCTTTTGAAAATTTGTGGGGTGATATTAAAGCCGACAAGCCCTGGATGGGGATAGTCAAAAACCGCTGTAAAAATGGTGATCACTACTGGGTAGACGCTTATGTCATGCCTATTCAGAAAAACGGAACTACCATCGAATACCAATCTGTCCGGTATAAGCCTGATCCTGACTATGTAAAGCGTGCAGAACCACTCTACAATCGCTTGCACGAAGGAAAAAAATCAATATCAGCCTAAGTTCCAGACTGGGTCTGAGAAACAAGCTGATACTGGGTAATCTCGTTGCGCTACTGCCCGCCCTGGTGGTGACCCAGGTGGAAGGTATTGCTTCATACAGCCTGGCAGGTTTCCTGGTTTCAGCCCTATTGGGGGCAACGGTCAATACTCTCCTGATGCAGCCCTTTGGCAAGCTGATGACCATGGTAAAAAAGTCTTTGATAATCGTTTGATGAGCAGGATCTATACAGGGCGTGATGATGAGTTCGGCCAGATCCAGCTGGCGCTTAAGATGCAGCACTCCCAGATCAATGCGATTGTCGGCCGCTTGTCCGATACCACACAAATTTTGGACGAAGTTGCAAATGTAACCGCAATGACTTCTCACCAGGCCAACCAAGGTGTATCCACTCAGCAGAGTGAAATCATGCAGGTGGCTACGGCAATGACCGAAATGGCCACAACTGTACAGGAGGTTGCCAAAAATGCGGCCCTGGCCGCCGAATCAACCGGTGTTGGATTGAATGAGACTACAGCCGGAAAGCAGGTGGTTGATGCAACTATCGACTCAATTCACTTATTGGCCGGTGAAGTTAAACAGTCCACCGAAGTGATTGAAAAGCTTTCCGAGTATAGTGCAAATATAGGCAACATTCTGGGTGTCATTAAGGGTATTGCAGAACAGACTAACCTGCTGGCCCTGAATGCAGCCATTGAGGCAGCGCGAGCCGGAGAACAGGGTCGGGGCTTTGCTGTAGTGGCTGATGAGGTAAGGACCTTGGCCGGACGCACCCAGGAATCAACACTGGAGATTGAAGAGATGATTGAACGACTTCAGGGTGGGAGTCAGGAGGCGGTGGACGTGATGAAGCGGAGTCGTGACAAGGCGGAAGATAGCGTTAAGCAGGCTGCCATGGCTGGTGAAGCATTGGGGGAGATTACCGGTGCAATCAATACCATTACTGAGATGAACTACCAGATCGCCACAGCCTCTGAAGAACAGAGCGCCGTGGCTGAAGAGATTAATCAGAGTATCGTTAACATCAGCGAAGTTGCGGATATGACATCACAAGGGGCCCAGCAGAGTGTAGAGGCCACTAATAATCTGGTCCAGACCATTCAGCGCCTGGATGGTCTGGTGTCGCAGTTCATGAGAAAGGCGGTTTGAAGAGAGTAGGCGACTTATCAACAGAATCGTGTGTAGAAGCCAGGGGTATCACGAAATACCCCTGCATATCAAGGCAGAAAACTGAAGGCAGGATACACTGGAAACATCCGTCTGCCCGGCCATTCATCAGCTCAACTCCCTGGATTTCCGGCTGAATCTGCCTTCTTCCACTGTCTTCCTGGCCTGCCGGCTTAATTCGGGCAACATGCCACCAGGCAACCTATCCTTCTGTTGCTGTGCCGTGTAGAGAGGTGTGAAAACCCGGTGCTATGCAAACCAGTCCGAAGTGGGTGAGGCCCACGTAGCCGGCAGCAATTCCGGTGGGGGTGGCAATGCGCCCTTGGCCTTAGCTTCCTGCCTGGTCTGGTAGCGCCTGTGATGGGTCAACTCTGTCTTCAGGGTATGGAAAAAGCTCTCTGAAGGGGCATTATCCCAGCAGCTACCCCTACGGCTCATGCTGCAAATGAAGCCGTGGTCCTTGATGGTTTTCTGGTAGAGTTCGGAAGCGTATTGGCTGCCTCGGTCACTGTGGACCATCAGCCCATTGGGTGACTTGCGCTTCCAGATCGCCATCACCAAGGCGTCATTTACCAACTGAGCAGTCATTCGCTTTGACATTGCCCAGCCCACAACAGCCCTGGAGTAGAGATCAATCAGGACCGCAAGATAGAGCCAGCCTTCATCTGTTGGGATGTAGCTGATGTCGCCTGCATACACGGTATCCGGCTGATCAACCAGAAACTCCCGATCCAATAGATTCGGCGCTACAGGACGATCATGGTTGGCATTAGTCGTCGCCTTGAATTTGCGCTGACTCTTGCTCTCCAGCCCCTGCTGCTTCATCAGGCGACCCACTCGTTCACGACTAATTGATTCACCATCTTCCACCAACTCCTGACGGATACGCCTGGCACCGTAGGTCTCCCGGCTCTTCTCATGGCTCTTCTCATGGCTCTTATTCACCTTCTCACCCAACCGTCTGTCTTCCATGCTACGGTGACTCTCAGGCCGTTTCAGCCAATCATAGTAGGCGCTTTGAGAAACATGCATCAGGTTGCACATCCGGGTTACCGTGAATATCTCTTGATGGCGTTCGATAAAGGCGTACTTCACGAGTTTTCCTTCGCGAAGTACGCTGCCGCCTTTTTTAGAATATCGCGCTCCTCCGTCAAGCGTTTGTTTTCCTTGCGCAATCTCTTCAATTCATCATAGAGATGTTCTTCCTCAACCAAGCCTGCTTTCTGCTTCTGCGGGCGGTGGTATTTGCTGATCCAGGTATGCAGAGTGTTTTTATTGACGCCCAATTCCTCTGCCGTCTTGGATACGGGCTGATCACTCTCTATTGCCAGCTTAACTGCCGACTCTCTAAACTCTGATGTATAATCGTTCTGTTTCGTCTGGTTACTCATCGGTACACACTCTCTGGTAGACTCCCAAGATTACTTGAGGTTGTGTGTCCGGGATAGTCTATCCACATCATGACCAAGATCCCGGCGAGATTCGCAAAGAAGAAAAGCGTGCTAAGGAATCCAACCACTTTAAAGATATTGCCCTTCAATGGTGGGAACACCACAAAGAGACCTGGAGTCCTGATCACGCGGTAATCCCCCCAAAAAATAACGGGGTTCAAAAGTAGAATTTTCCAATTATGATTACGAAAAGGAGAATCTACAATGAAGAAGTCCCGC
>JAHXHU010000411.1 GCA_025656375.1 Candidatus Thiodiazotropha sp. (ex Ustalcina ferruginea)
TGGCGCAAGGCACGGCGGGTCTACAGTCTCGCCTCACGGCTGCCGGGGACTAACCGCCTCGGCTTTCAGCCTTCCATGGCGCTCAGCGATGGTCCGGCACCAGTTTATCTGCCTTATGCACTTGAGTGCAAATACTCGAAAGGACCTATTAGGCCATAGTAACGTCAGAACCACCCAGACCTACACCCATGTACGACATCGATCCGGCTCTACGGTTGTCAGTCATGAATTTGTCCGCAAATGAACACGAATAAACGCAAATATTTTATTGGATGAAAGCAGGCCATGCACATTACAATCTGGCAAGAAAATTTTCGTGGAAATTTATTTGATCACGTACAAGGCGCTACACAAAAGGATAATCCTAATCGTATTTGCGTTCATTTGCGGACACTGAATACTGATTTGTTGGATAAACCGTTGCACCTGCCCTTCTAAACCATTCGATCAGGGGCGGAGCCGATTTTTTGTCATCGAACTAACCAGCACAATCACCAGCATTGATGCCAGAAACCCTGGAACAATTTCATAGAGATCAAATATACCACCCTGTAGCGGTTTCCATATGACCACGGTCACTCCCCCGGTCACAATACCCGCCAGTGCCCCCCAACGATTCATCCCCTTCCAGTAGAGCGAAAGCAACACGGCCGGACCGAAAGCAGCACCGAACCCGGCCCAGGCGTAAGCCACCAGATCGAGCACTTTGTTATCACGATCCATTGCCAACAGGAACGCCACCAGGGCGATCACCAAAACTGCTAACCGTCCTACGATGACCAGTTCGCGTTCACTCGCCTGTTTTCGTAATAACAATCGATATAAATCACCGGTAAAGGTACTGGATGAGACCAACAGCTGGGAGTCAGCGGTACTCATAATAGCGGCAAGAATCGCTGCCAGACAGATACCTGCCAATAGCGGGTGAAACAGCAGATCAACCAGTCGAATAAAGACCTTTTCCTCATCCTCTAACGGAGTTTCGAATAACGGGATACCCATCAGTCCCACCAGACAGGCCGTGGTGAGTGTAACGAACACCCAACTCACGGCAATCATCCGGGCCTTGGGAACATAGTCTGCGTGCTTGATCGCCTTGAATCGAGCCAGGATGTGGGGCTGCCCGAAGTAACCCAATCCCCAGGCCATCAGGGAGACAATGGCGATCATACCCAATGGCTCGCCCGACCTGTCGGTCAATGGATTGAGCAGTTGTCTGTTCTGCTCACTGACTGTTGTGATGAAATTATCAATGCCACCCATCTCTCCCAAGGCAAACAAGGGAATGGCAACCAATGCCAGCAGCATCAACAAGCCCTGAAACAGGTCGGTCCAGGAAACGGCCAGAAAACCGCCAAATGCGGTGTAAAGAATGATGATCAGCGCACCCGAGGCGACCGCCCAAAGATAGGGTAGACCGAATACCGCCTCGAACAGTTTGCCTCCGGCTACCAGCCCCGAACTGGTATAAAAGAGAAAGAACAGCAGCACGAAAAAGGATGATGAGACACGTATCAGACCACTGGTGTCACTAAATTGGTTCGACAGGTACTCAGGCAGGGTGAGCGCATCCCCCGCCACTTCGGAGGCCCTGCGCAGTCTTGCCGCCACCCATCGCCAATTGAGCCAAGTGCCGATCAGCAGACCGAGGGCAAGCCAAACCGACTCCAGACCCGCAAGGTAAGCGTAACCAGGTAACCCCAGCAGCAGCCAACCGCTCATATCAGAGGCACTGGCACTGAGGGCAGCGACCCAACTCCCCAGCTGTCTGCCCCCCAGTACAAAATCAGATAGATTCCGGGTTCGACGCCAGGCGACGAGGCCAATGATCATGATCACCAGCAGATAGCAGAAAAAGCTCACACTGACTAACAGCTGATCAACACTCACCACGGCCCCCAATATTTCGAATCTTACTCAGATAGGCGTGTTTCATTGCCTCTTCAAAGGCCAGATTGGATGGATACTCATAGCCAAACACAGGCTGCCAGAGATGATGATTCTCCATGCACAGATAGAAAAAGACCTTATCATGCCAGGCCTGCAGCGACTGATAGGCAAAACTGAACATCTCCTGCTTGATGGCCTGGGGATAGGAGAGTTTACCGTCACTCTCGACCATCGGCATCTGCAGGATCTTGCTACGAAATCCTTTACGAGCCCGCAACTGCTTGATGACAGGCTTGATATAGGTCAGGGTACCCAGCGATACCAACACCACTTCGTCAGCCGTGAACTCATCGACCAATCGTTGAAACAGCGCAGCGTAATCCGCACGCCACCCCTGGTAGTGGATCATGGGATGAAAGTGAAAGCCGACCAGCACGCCACGATCCACCAGTCGACGCGCCGCTCTCAGTCGCTCATCCAGGGTAGCGGTCAGGTGCTCTTCGTTGGCAATCAGGATGGGGGTATTGAGGGACCAGGTACAGAGTAGATTCGGCGGAATATCCGCCTTCAGAAAATGGCTGATGTTTTTTGATTTCGTCTTCAGTTCCAACATAACGTTGGGATGGCATCGCGCGAAATCGAGCAATGCATCCAGTATCCCTGCCTGATTGCCCCACATCAGGGAGTCTGAAGATTGACCTGTACCGATATGGTAGAACCTATCCGGGTCGATCTCGAGCTGGGCCAGTTTTTCGCCAAAGCGGTTGTCAAAACGCACTTCATCGTCATGATAGAAGGATTGAATACTGCAGTAGCTGCAGTCAAAACCGCAGTTCTCCACCGCATCCAGGGTCATCAGATTACAGCATCGGGTTCGTGGCGATGCCACCGGACAGCGTCCCAGTGCCAGTTTCGTTTTTTCAGTGTGAGTCCGTTTGATGCGTTGTGTATCGTGGGCAGGTGCTATCGGGAGTGCCGGGTAGCTGTTCGGTTGCTCCTTCAACTGCAACCAGTGTTTACGCAGCTGTTGGAGCAACCTTTGTCGCCGTTGCTTGGGCGCAAGTTTTTCGCTGTCAATCTCCGGCCATACTTCATTTAATCCTGCCTCGCCCCACATCGCCAGGTCAGTGGCCATATCACAAAGCTGTCGCAACTCCTGCTGAGTGAAACGGAAAGCCAAGGCCTGTTGTTCGATGAATTGCTGGTGGTGGTTGTCGAGCCGCTCAACACCCGACTGTTGCATCAACGCTGCCAGTCGTTCCTCATAAGTTAAGGACTTTGCCTTCACTAGTGCTTACGCGTAACGAACTGCTTCAATCGTTGACGCTTCTGAATCTGACGCTTTGTGAGTGTATTCTTCTTACCCTCATAAGGATTGTTGCCGGAACGAAACTCAACACGGATGGGTGTTCCCTTCAACTTCAGCGCCTTGCGGAAGCGACTGATCAGATAGCGTTTATAGCTATCCGGTACCTGCTCTGTCTGATTGCCATGAATGACGATCAACGGTGGGTTCTTACCTCCCTGATGGGCGTAGCGCAGTTTAATGCGTCGACCCTGTAGCAGGGGGGGTTGATGCTCCTGCACAAGCGCTTCAAGGAGCCGGGTCAGTTCCGGTGTTGAGAGATCGCGCGTGGCACTGGCATAGACACGATCGACCAGACCGAACAGATCGCCCACCCCGGATCCATGTAGTGCGGAGATGAAATGGTGCTGGGCAAAACTGAGGAAAGGAAGCTTGCGCTCAATCTCACTCTTGATCGACTCCCGTTGATCCTGTGTGAGACCATCCCACTTGTTGATCACCAGAATCAGCGCTCTGCCGCTCTCGAGTACATGCCCCGCCAGGGTGGCATCCTGTTCCCCAATGCCTTGCTGGGCATCCAATACCAGGAGTACCACATTGGCCTCTTCTATGGACTGCAGGGTCTTAATGATGCTGAACTTTTCGATCGCCTCCTTGATCCGCGCACGACGTCTGACGCCTGCGGTATCGATCAGGGTATAGTGCCTGTCGTTGCGGATAAAAGGGATATAGATGCTATCCCGGGTGGTACCCGGCTGATCGAAAGCAACCACCCGCTCTTCACCCAATAGACGGTTTACCAGGGTCGATTTACCCACATTAGGACGACCCACCACAGCGATCTGAATACCCCTCTCTTCAGACGCCACCTCCTCTTCTGAGGGCGGCAGGGAATCGAGTACCTGGTCGATGAGGTGGTGCACCCCCCGCCCATGTACAGCCGCGATGGCACGGGGTTGGTTGAATCCCAGCCGATAGAAGTCGCTGGCCGCCATATCCTCTTCCATACCTTCACTCTTGTTGACCGCAAGGGTGACAGGTTTTCCGGTACGGCGCAGCTGTTGAGCAATCATCTCATCGCCACCGGTGCATCCCTGTTTGGCATCGAGTAGAAACAGGATATGGTCAGCTTCGCCAATCGCCTGTCTGACCTGCTGTTCCATCAATAGTTCTATACCGATCTGATCACCGCCGATGCCACCGGTATCCACCACCACATAGGGGTTTTTGCCGAGTTTACCGGTACCGTACTTACGGTCCCGAGTCAGGCCGGGCTGGTCGGCCACCAGGGCATCGCGACTGCGGGTCAGGCGATTGAACAGGGTGGATTTACCCACGTTGGGACGCCCTACCAGGGCGATTACCGGCAGCATATTATTCTGTCTCAGCCTCGATGGGATGGGCTCTCAGTGCACTGAGCGTGCCTCCCTCATCCAACACATAGACAGTATCACCCGATACCAAGGGTTTGAGTCGTATCGCATCACTGCCGATCTTGACCCGAGCCAACTGTCGGCCATCCTCCTGGGAGAGCCAATGGAGATAGCCCTCGAAATCCCCTACTACGAGGTAGTTCTCCAACATGGCAGGGGCTGAGAGCCTACGGGCATGCAGCGCCTTCTGCTGCCACAAGGTAGCGCCATTGGTGGCATCCAGGGACCAGACATGATCAGCATCATCGGTAATAAAGAGTTGACGCCAACTGGCATCCAATCCGGCATGGGAAGAGATTTTGCGGCGCCACAGCACCACACCGCTAGATTCAGAGACAGCAGCCACTTCTCCCTGAAAAGCAGTTACATAGAGGGTCCCCTCCACCAGTTTCGGGTCGGCATCGATATCCACAACCCGTTCCAACTCTGTCCGTCCCTGGGGTGTAGAAATCGCTACCTCCCAGGTCACCAGGCCGGCATCCAGAGATAGTCCGACTAATTTACCACCGGCGAATCCAGCCAATACCTGAGAGTCACTGATCAGCGGAGAGCTGTCACCACGCAGGGTCAGCACCGGAACACTGCGATCATAACTCCAGCGCTTTTCACCGGTACCGGTTGCATAGGCTGTCACCCCACCATCCGTTGTCCGGCACACTACCCGTCCGTCATTGATGGCCGGTGTCGATAAGACTTCACTGCTGACACGTTGGCGCCATCTTTCAGCGCCATCCTGTACATTCAACAGGATCAGTTCCGCTTCCAGGGTACCCAGTGCGAGCAACCCATCACCCACACCGGGACCACCACTGAGCGGGCTTTCTGTATCCACCGACCAGTGTTGATCTCCCGTCTCAGGATCGAGAGCAATCACCTCTCCAGAGGGCTCGGCGATGTAGAGCACCCCATCGCTGATGACCGGCGTCAGTTTAAGCAGCGTCTCTTCGGAACCTTCCAGTCCCTCATCCCAGAGTGTCTCGATGCGGATCTCCGCCTGTAATTCGACCAGCTCTGAAGGAGGGTCTGCGTTATCTTTTCCGGTGAAGGCGCTACAACCTGCTAACAGTAACAGAGAGGGCCAGAGCAGTATTCGTCTCATCTCTGCCTCAGGGGGTTGTGACGGCTAAATCGTCAAGCTTCATCTGCAACAGGCTGGGGTTGTTGACCTCCAGCGTCATCGCCTGAGTATAGGCTGCCGCAGCTGATGCCTTATCTCCCCTGGCAAAAGCAATATCCCCTCTCACTGCGGCAAATTCACCGGCAAATCCCCCCTCACTGGAGGCGACCAGCTTATCGGCCGCATCAAGTTCACCCTCATCGAGGAGGATTCTGGCCAAATTGAGCTGTACAAGCTGCTTCAAAGCAGGATTATCAGCCTGCTGTTTAGCCCATTCGAGTCTGGATTTTGCAATGGCCACATCACCTTCATCGATTTTCAACCTGGCCTCAGCCAAAGCTGCAAATACAGCGTAGCTGCTGCTATCGAAATTCGCTCGCATCAACTCTGCCTGTTTTACAGCAGAGGTACTGTCTGCGCGCTCTACCGCACCCAACATTTGGCTGAAGGCAAGCGCTGCGTCACCGCCGATACGATCCTGGTAATTACCCCAAGCCTGCCAGCCAAAAACACCGCCAAGCCCGATGACCAAGCCGGCAATCACAGAGGTACCATTCTCCTTCCACCAGCGTTTGATCGCCTCGACCTGTTCTTCTTCGGTCTGATATACGCTCATTGTTTGTAACCTTTTTTAACTCACTGATTTTATAACTTTAACCTGAAGCCATCGCTCCAGTTTTATACCCGGAAATCAAATCTGAACAGCAACCCCGGTGGTTGACTAAGGGGTAAGTTGCTATTAAACACGCTAAAATTCAATTCATTGCTCATGCTGGGCTATCATTTCTGCAAGCCTGGCTTCAAGTTGCGATAGTGCGATCTGCTGCTGATCACCCTCGCCGCGCAGTGGTTTCAGACCGATCTCTTTGCGGGCAACTTCATCCTCACCCAGTATGAGTGCATAGCGGGCACGACTCTTATCTGCCTTCTTAAGCTGGTTCTTGAAACCGCCTCCCCCACAATGGCAGATGAGACGCAATGTGGGGAGTGCGCTACGTAACTGTTCGGCCAGAATCACCCCTTCCCGTGCTGCCGTCTCCCCCATCATCACCAGGTAGACATCAGGGCCAGGCAGTTGTTCTGCCAGATAGGTGCTCTCCAGCATAGCGATCACCCTCTCCAGCCCCATAGCAAAACCAACCGCCGTGGTTGGTTTGCCGCCTAACTGATCAACCAGTCCATCGTAACGCCCACCGGCACAGATTGTACCTTGCGCGCCAAGACTATCTGTCACCCATTCGAAGACCGTTCGGCTGTAGTAGTCCAAACCCCGAACCAGGCGTGGATTCAGGACATAACTCACACCTGCCGCATCGAGCCCCTCGCGCAACACCTCAAAGTGTTGTAACGAAGCATCACCAAGATGCTCCATCAGGCTGGGAGCGTCCTCTACGACTGCGGCCATTTTCGGATTCTTACTATCCAGAATTCGAAGCGGATTGCTCTCCAGTCTGCGTTGGCTATCCTCATCGAGCTCAACAATGCGCTCTTTGAAATAGGCAACCAGCCGATCACGATATTGACCACGCTCTTCTGCTGTACCCAAGGTATTGAGCTGGAGTTCGAGCCCCTGCAGACCCAGTTCCTGCCAAATCCTGGCGGTGATCAGGACCAGTTCAAGGTCGATATCCGGTCCTGCCAATCCAAAGGTCTCAACACCAATCTGGTGGAACTGACGATAGCGGCCCTTTTGAGGACGCTCGTGGCGAAACATTGGCCCCTGGTACCAAAGCCGCTGTGTTTGATTAAAAATCAGGCCATTTTCAAGACCTGCACGCACACAACCTGCAGTGCCTTCGGGACGTAGGGTAAGACTGTCACCATTGCGGTCGGCAAAAGTATACATCTCCTTCTCGACGATATCTGTGACCTCGCCGATGGATCGCTTGAAAAGCTCGGTCATTTCAACGATAGGCATGCGGATCTCAGCATAGCCATAACGGCTGAGTACCGAGCGAACCCGATCTTCGAGAAACTGCCAAAGAGGCGTCTGTTGCGGCAGGATATCCTTCATCCCGCGTATGGCTTGGATCTGCTTTGCCATCGGTTTTTTTTGATGTTTGGGTGTGAAACTAGGCTGGTTCGGATAAAACGGTGAAGATTACCACGGAACAGCAGGCTTACCTAGTACGGTGTAGGGATGTGTGCTTTTGGATGCTGGGTGCGGCTCTGCCGCACCGACAACTGGTTAGCAGTGTGCAGCAAGGCCATAGCTATGCTATGGACTAAAGCTGGGCTGGATCCAGTGTAAAGCGTGCCACCTTTCCACGTGTAAACGGCTTCAGATCAAAGGGGTTGCCATTAATTGTCAGCCTCACAGCAGCCGCATTGCCCAAAATCACATTGAAGGGCCCTAACTGGCTATTCAGGGAACGCTTCGCTCCGGATTGCATTTCTCCGAAGATGCGTGTCTTACCGTCCTGACCGCGGACTTCCGCCCAGCAGGATTCATCAAATTCGAACACAATCAGCTTTGAGACAGGCGTAGCAACCACCTCGACAGGTATAACCTGTGGCTGGGGGGTCTCTACCACAACCTCAGGTGGCTCTGTTTCGACTGGCAATTTGAAGCGCTCATCGATCGGTGAGATCTCGGGTTCTATTGCTTCCATTGCCTCCTCGACCTCGCTATCTATTGTCTCTCTCTTTTCTTCCATCATCTCCGGTGGCGGTATGGAATCTGTCATCTCTTCCTCCACGGGAACCGAGAGAGGCGTCGACAGATCGGCCGGTATATCCTGAGGTGCTTGCAGGGATTGATCCTCAGGTGGTGCGAATACCGGCTCTTCCAATTCCACACGGGTCTGCCACCAGAAAA
>JAHXHU010000139.1 GCA_025656375.1 Candidatus Thiodiazotropha sp. (ex Ustalcina ferruginea)
TCTGGCGCAAGGCACGGCGGGTCTACAGTCTCGCCTCACGGCTGCCGGGGACTAACCGCCTCGGCTTTCAGCCTTCCATGGCGCTCAGCGCAGGTCGCCAATGTCGTCCCCTCTTTACCAGCCAACTCATCAGCGATGTTATGCACGATTGCTGTGACCATCGATTCGATCATATAACCGGTTTTTGGCGCACCGGTGGGAACCGCGGTCGCTTCCACTGGAGGAATGGCAATACAGACACCCGCACCAAATATATTGGGATACTTGGGGTTGCGTTGATGATCATCCACGAAAACAAAGCCCCGGGGATTGCAGAGTCCTTCTACACCACTCACAGCGTCTACGCCCTTAAAAGCAGGCACCATCATCGAGTATGTAAAATCGAGCTCATGGTCTTTGAGTTTGTGTCCGGAGTCATCAAACTGCTCGACGAACATTTTGCCTTCTTCGACCTTGGTCACCTTGGCATTGGTTATCCAGTTTATATGATGACCGCGAAAGTCACTTTCGAGAAATCCTTTGGAATCACCGACACCGCCCAATCCCAAGTGGCCGATATAGGGTTCAGAGGTGACGAAGGTCATTGGCACCTTGTCACGCATCTTCCTTTTACGCAGGTCGGAATCCATAATAAAGGCGAACTCATAAGCAGGCCCAAAACAGCTTGCGAACGGCATCGCACCAATAATGACGTGCCCCGGGTTTTCCAGCAGCCGCTGATAAGCCTCATAGGCCTTCTCGGCATGATCCACTGTACAAATGGACTCAGTAAAACCCTCTGGACCATCCTTCAACCTCCTCAAATGCAAGCCTGGGGCCTGTTGCGATAACGAGGTAGTCAAAATCAACGGTATCACCGCCATCCAGAGTGAGCTGATTGGTCTCCGTATCGATTTTATCGACTCGCTTGGCAATGAAATTGATCCCTTTACGCTCTAAATGGGGACGGATATCAAAGGTGATGTGCGAACGTTCGCGCCAGCCAACCGCCAGCCAGGGATTGGAAGGAACAAACTGGAAATACTCCCGCTCGTTGATCATGGTTACTTCGTGTTCGCGACCCAATTCCATCCGCAGCTCGTAAGCACAGGGCATTCCACCCGTACCGGCACCCATAACTACAATATGCGCCATCTATCAAGACCTCCATCCTCTCCAAATAATTATAAGGTTGCGGTCTAGCCAGGAGAGGTAGCAATACCGCGAATGTAAAAAACTGCGTAAGTGTATACCCAACTCACTGAAACATAAAACTATTTAAGTAATATGCAATGCACTAATATGCCAATTTTCCATGCTCTATCGCTGGCTTAAACTGAAATTAGCTGGGGTTATATAGCGTGAAACAATAAAAACTGGCGCCGGTAAGACTGCCTGTCCAAAATGCCCTTTTACCCTTGCAGCTGATACCAGTTTGAGGCGTAATGCTGATTGGCGATCGAAAGCCGATCAATCAATGCCGGTATGCGTTGAGCAACGAGGTCTGTCACGAGGGTGGGTAAATTGTTCTTTTCGCTCAAATATGAAGCCACTAAATACTCCAGACGGGAAGTTTGCAATCTTTTCAGTAATTCCACTGACTGGTGATTATTTAAGTGGCCATGTGTACCACCAACCCTGGCTTGAAGACTGGGTGGATACGGCCCTTTTGCCAGCATTTGAGGGTCATGATTGAACTCAAGTATCAGGCTGTCACATGCTTGAAGTATGCCAACGATATGTGGCGTTATGTAACCTGTATCCGTGAGCAGCCCCAGGGTTTGGTGACCGACACGAAAAATAAACTGGCAGGGCTCTCTTGAATCGTGAGGTACTGGATAGGGTGCCACCGCCAGATCACCGATCGACCACCATCCAGCATGGCAATCGATCTGATGCAGGGTTGGCAGTTTGCCATATTGGCTCCCTGAAAGGTGCCTGGTGTCATCCACAGGGGCAACCCATAGCGTCTCGCCATTGCCCCTATGCCCTGGACATGATCACTATGCTCATGGGTAACCAGGATGCCTGTCAGGGAATCGGGGTCCACTCCCAACCCTGTAAGACGATGTTCAACCTCACGCACAGAAAACCCACAATCGACTAACACTCTGACTGTAGCGGTCTCAATCAGAAGGGAGTTTCCCCGGCTACCGCTCCCAAGCAAGGCGAACCGTAATGGCACTGTTCAGCGAATTTGTTCGTGAATCAAGGTTAATATGCGGCCAGCTGAATTAGGATCGACCTCTCCCCCATTCTGATCACGGATAACCACCCGGGTTCCCTCATCGAGCTCGGTCAATTTCACTTGGTATTGCGTTTCGGTATCGATACGCTCTTCGTCATCCCGCCAAAAGGCGAGTTTGGAGAGAAAACCCTTCTCTTCCTTACTTTTACCAGACAACTCGTTATAGCGAACAAAGTAGAGACCCGAGGAGCGATCCCGGTCTTCAACAGCGAAACCCACCCGATCGAGGGCCACACCTGTCAATCGCCAGGTACGGGCAAAGCCTTCATTTATCCATAACTCGGATCGATCTGCGGTTTTAACCAAACTGGAATGCTGATCCCTATCACCCGCCTGTGCAATCGACTCTTTTGCCTGCTCGGTAGCAACCCCCATATAGACCATCAGGGTGCGTAACATGGCAGCCTCAATACCAGGATCATTTGGACGAGGAGTCCAATAAGTTGTATCAGCATTGCCGCTGACATCCTCTTTCAGTTTCTCTTCCATACCCCGATGAGTCAGATACAATTCAGTGGTGCCTGGCTGAAGACCCTTTTCCAGTCGAACCCGAAACTGGTCACGGGTAGCGGAAGAGTAGATACTGCCCAGTGTCTTGCGAAAAAACTCTGTAATCACACCTTGCTTGATATCTGCACGGCTCTCCAACCAATCGGTCTTCATGACGCCAATGGCCGGATCCTGTTCCACCAGCAACAGACCGTTCTTTCGCCAAAACTCGACAACTTTCGGCCAAACAGCCTGCGGTTGGGCTTGAATGACCAACCAACGCTGATCCCCGTTTCGCTCAACCCGTATATTGTCGAATTCCGGTAAAACCTCCCCAGCGGCAATACTTGTTGGATTACTCCCCTTCTCTTTCTGATTGGCATACTCCTCATAGGAAGCGCTTCCAGCACCAGGAACTGCCATTGCATCCCGGATCGATGAGTTGGTCAGATCCGGAGGGATTTCAAGATCGTCAACATTCTCCTCCTGAGCACGATATTCACGTTCGGAATCGGAAAAGTAGCCGCCACGGGAGCTACAACCGATCAACAGGAAGGGAAGAAGGGTTATGAGTAAGAGAACTGGGGTTGATTGCATGTCTAAGAATTCAGTCAGATTGTTGTGTGTTGCCTATGACAGCAGAACTCAGAAGTAAGTTTGTATTGAATCACTGCCCATTTGAGCTGATACAAGGAAGTCTTAGGGAGACTAAGCGTATGACCAAACAAGCCCATCCTAGTATTTTCACAGAATATCAGCCTGTCGCATGGCATCCAGAACCTCACTCTCGGCAGATGAACTCAACCAGGTAAGGGGTAATCTAATCCCTTGATTCGCCAACCCCAGCTTCATCATTGCCCATTTTACAGGTATTGGATTCGATTCCACGAAAAGTGCGCTGTGCAATCCAGCCAGTTTACCATCAATCGCCATCGCCTCATCGTCATTGCCAGCCAGCGCTGCCACTGACATTTCGTGCATCAAGCGGGGAGCGGCATTCGCAGTCACGGAGATGACGCCATGCCCCCCTTTTAACAGGAATTCACATCCGGTGGCATCATCACCGCTGTACAACTCAAAGGATGGATCACAAAGCTCACGAAGTCTGTGCAGACGCGAAAGATCGCCAGTCGCCTCTTTCACACCAATGATATTCGGGATATTTGCCAGTCGTGCGATAGTCTCAGGCAGCATGTCACATGCAGTACGTCCTGGCACATTGTAAAGAATCTGTGGGATCTCGACGGCTTCCGCAACCGCCTTGAAATGTAAATAGAGTCCATCTTGAGTCGGCTTGTTGTAATAGGGGGTCACCAGTAAACAAGCATCCGCCCCTGCAGCCTGGGCACACTGTGTGAGACTGATCGCTTCAAGGGTCGAATTTGCACCGGTACCGGCAATGACAGGCACTCGTCCATCGACATATTCGACAACCCGGCGGATGACATCACAGTGTTCCTCTTCATCCAGGGTGGCTGACTCACCGGTCGTGCCAACAGCCACGATCGCATCGCTGCCCTGCTGGATATGAAACGCCACAAGCTTGCGCAAAGCGGCATCATCGAGACTGCCATCCTCCTCCATGGGAGTGATCATTGCTACCATACTGCCGTGAAACATCGCTTCACACCCCAATTAATGACTCAATTGGCAATGGTATCCTGTGGATTGTGATAATGACAAGTAGCACAAAAAAACAGCCATAGTATGATTGTAAAAAATCGCTAGTTACAGACCACAGATGATACACTCTACAGAATCCTATCCAATCACTCGACCATAAGCATTTCTATGTCCACGCCGAAGAACTATCTGGTCATCTCAGCTCTCGGAAAAGACCAACCCGGGATTGTTAAAGCCTTGTCCAAGAAAATACTTGATGAGGGTTGCAATATTACTGACAGCAGAATGACTGTTTTAGGAGGGGAATTCGCCATCCTGCTGCTGATTGAAGGCCCCTGGAACACACTGGCCAAACTGGAATCCGCCGTTCCCGATCTACAGAACGATCTGGGACTCACGATCATCTGTAAACGTACAGAAGGACGTGCCCGATCGAGCAATCTTTTGCCCTATATGGTCGAAGTGGTATCGATGGACCATCCAGGAATTGTCAATCAATTGGCGGAATTCTTCTCTGAGCGCAACATCAATATCGAAGATATGGTGACCGCCAATTACTCCGCTGCACATACCGGTACACCCATGTTTTCTGTCCATCTGAGCGTAGGCATACCCTCGGAAATTCATATTGCAGTACTACGGGAAGAGTTCATGGATTATTGTGATGCGCTGAATCTGGACGCCGTCATTGAACCGATTAAAGGCTAAGGAGGAGATAGCGAACCATGAGTGCAATCGCCATCGGTAACCCTGTACCCGATATTGAGCTAGCGGCCACTGGTGACAAGAACATAAAACTAACCGATTTTCGCGGTAAACCGATTGTTCTCTATTTCTACCCCAAGGCAAGCACACCGGGCTGCACCCAAGAGGGTCTCAATTTCAGCGCAGCGATAGCAAAATTCCGGCACCAATCCGCAATCATCCTTGGTGCTTCCAGGGATAGCCTCAAGGCTCAGGAAAACTTCAAACAAAAACAAGGCTTTCCCTTCGATCTATTATCCGACAAAGAAGAGATTTTGTGTCAGGCTTTTGATGTCATCAAGATGAAACCGATGTATGGGAAGCAGGTTCGCGGTATTGAACGCAGTACTTTTCTCATCGACGAAACGGGACTCTTGCGATATGAATGGCGCAAGGTAAAAGTCAAAGGTCATGCCGAAGAGGTGCTGGACACACTGAAAGCGATGCGTGCCGGCAAACTTCTCTGACACATTGCGCTCTGAGTTACCCCTATCATCGTCAATCACTAGCAATATGCCTCGTGGGGATTGCTATGTTTGATCCTCTTGAATTCCCAAACCATTAGCTGAGACGACGTATGTCAGAAACAGAACAACAGAGACCCCGTCTTTTCGTCCTCGATACAAATGTGCTGATGCATGACCCATCGGCACTTTTCCGTTTCAAAGAACATGATATCTTCCTGCCGATGGTGGTATTGGAAGAGCTGGACAAGGGTAAAAAAGGCATGTCCGAGGTGGCGAGAAATGTGCGCCAGACCAGCCGTTTTCTCGATGAACTGATGGGTAATGTACCGCAACATGACATCAGCCAGGGGATCCCCCTCAATACCTTAACTTAATGGCGGTGCCGAAGCACTCACTGGCCACCTGTTTTTTCAAACCAAACCGCTCTCTGGGGATCTACCCTCCCCATTGCCCGGCAACACACCCGATAACACGATCCTGGCAACGGCACTCAGCCTGCAGTCAGGATGCCCTGAGAAACGGATCATCCTCGTCTCAAAGGATATTAATCTCCGCATCAAGGCCGCCGTGGTGGGTATCCATGCAGAGGACTACTCCAATGACCAGGTGCTGGAGGACGTCAACCTGCTCTACAGTGGCAGAGACAGCCTGTCGGCGGATTTCTGGGAACAACACACCAAAGCGCTTGAATCCTGGCAAGAGGAAGGCCGAACCTTCTATCGTGTTGCTGGCCCGGATACCCAGGCCTGGTGTCTCCATCTACCGGGTGAAGAGGGCTTTCAAGCCATCGTTCGGGAAAAACAGGATAACAATGTCACCATCGAGCTGGTGGAGGATTACACCAACAGCAAACATGCGGTGTGGGGAATCACTGCCCGCAATCAGGAACAGAACTTCGCCCTCAATCTGCTCCTCGACCCAAACCTCGATTTTGTCTCATTGCTGGGTACCGCCGGAACCGGTAAAACCCTTCTGACACTTGCCGCAGGCCTGGTTCAGACACTGGATCTCAATCTCTATCGTGAAATCATCATGACCCGAGTTACCGTACCCGTGGGTGAGGATATCGGCTTTCTGCCCGGTACCGAGGAGGAGAAGATGACCCCCTGGATGGGGGCGCTGATGGATAATCTGGAGGTTCTGACCCAGACCGAAGGTGACGAGTGGGGTCGGGCAGCCACCGAAGATCTGCTACGCAGCAGAATCCGTATCCATTCACTCAATTTTATGCGTGGCCGCACATTCCTCAACAAGTACATTATCCTTGATGAAGCACAGAATCTAACGCCTAAACAGATGAAGACACTGGTTACCCGTGCCGGACCTGGTACCAAGATTGTCTGCCTTGGCAATGTGGCGCAGATCGACACCCCTTACCTGACAGAGACCACATCAGGCCTGACTTATGCAGTCGACCGGTTTAAAAACTGGCCGCACAGCGGGCATATTACCCTACAGAGGGGTGAGCGTTCTCGTCTTGCAGACTACGCTTCGGTTAATCTCTGATCTGTCGAAATACCTATTAACCCGGCAACATGTCAGGTTGCCGGGTTAATAGATTTGATCGGTCAGTGAATACTGCCCTTATCCACAATTGTCTTGAGTTCTGAAATCGTTCGTCGGTAGACATCCGCAGTCTGGTTATAGCTATTCACCAACCCGGTGACATCACTCTGGCACCCCTTAAACTCCAACTCTCTTGCCAGAATGGATAACTCCAAGGCCCCAACGTTGGCGCTACTGGATTTTAGCGGATGCGCTGACTTCACCAATGCGTCCATGTCCCCAGCCTTCACCGCATCACGTATAGCATGCATGAGGCCGGGTGCGCTGCTCAGATAGCTTTCAAGTACAGAGACAAACTCATCCTCCATTATTTCAAACAACTCTTCCAAAATACTACGGTCAATCATGCCACCTGCAGACATGCTTGTGCCTCCTATACTATCCAAAGCCTCGCTTGTTTCATCAATAGTAGCCTCTATGATATGAGCAGTACCGATTTCGCTTCCCAGACTTTCATCCTCATCATGGCTAATCAACTCCTCCATTGGCAGCCATTGACGCAGCATATTTTCCAATTGTGCTGGTTTTACTGGCTTGGAGAGGTAATCATCCATCCCTACCGCCAGACAACGCTCACGATCGCCCAACATGGCATTGGCTGTCATGGCGATCACCGGGGTGTGCATCAACCCCTGATTGGCCTCCCTCTCTCTTATCGCTTCGGTAGCCTCGTAACCATCCATTCGTGGCATCTGACAATCCATCAATACCACGTCAAACTGCTCTTCATGCAGAGCATCCATCGCTTCCACACCATCATTGGCGGTAATCGGCAATAGCCCGGCCTTTTCCAGCATCTTCTTTACAACGGCCTGATTGACCGGGTTATCCTCGACGACAAGAACCCGACCAGCCAGTCTGGTATGCTGGCTCTGGCTCTGTTCATCATCTGCTCTATCACTGCCCGGCAGAGGCTCCGTCTCGTTATTTTTATCATGCCAGTTCAGATGATCGTCAGGTAGACGTGGAATAGGCACCTCCTCAGGGGTGGTCGACACACCGGAAATCTGCTCCACATCGAAGATCCTATACAGGCGTTGCTCAACCTCTTTTCTCCTGGCACTGCTGCTAAGACATTCAATACCCAGTCCTTGAAGTGTGGGGATGTTCTCTTCCTCTAGATTGAGAGCCAGTACCTGGACATCACGCATATGTGCAATCTCGCGTGCCGAGTTGATGGTCTGCAGTAGATTGACACTCGATAAACCAGCATCAATCACGATCAATTCATAGCGCCAGCTTGCACCTAGTGTAGTGTCCTAAACATATTATCCATTTTGCAATACAACCTTGGCTCGCCCCACTTTTTCCAGTATCTGATCAAGGCTTTTAGTC
>JAHXHU010000127.1 GCA_025656375.1 Candidatus Thiodiazotropha sp. (ex Ustalcina ferruginea)
AAACTGTTATTCGGGGATCCACCAGATCCCGATATTTCACCACTTCAATCCAGGCTGCTATTCTCATGAATATTTATGGGACAGCAGTGAGTCCAAATAAACCTTTATGGGTGTTTAACACAACATTAGATTATTCCAATCAGTTCAATTCCTATCCAGATCGAATTGTGATAACAATTTTGGGTTTACACTCGATGTCAAATCGTGGCCGATTTATTCAGTAGCTTTGGGCGATGAAGTATTCCTAATCTAGATGTCGACACCTGGTATCTTGTAACCATCCTTTATCACTTCAACCGCTCCTGGTAACAGAGCAATCCAGTCTTTAAAGTGTTGAATGTTTTCGGGCCTAAAAAAATGGATGATACAACCGCTGACTTGATCTCAGTGCAAACTCGGCACGCGGAGAGGCTGGGAGTACAGGGATGGGCTGCTATTGATGCTTACGGTTCAAGCAGAATTGGTCTCTGGCCACGATTGGTGAGCGACGAGCATTTTATGCTGGTTCTGCTTGGAGAACCCGGTTTGAATCAACCGGAGTTTATTGCGTTAATTTGGGTGCTGATCAATGGGTATGGTTAATTAGGGCCCTGCATGGGTTACCATCTCCAAATCGAAGCTAAGCTGACATTAGCCTTCTAACGATCAAGACCGATTGATTACCAACTTATTGCGACCAGCAAAGAGAAGTAAACCTGTCGCGATCAGAAGCAAAATGCCCGGTTCAGGCACATTTGCAGTCTCCTGTTCGCTAACCAGTACATCACCATCCCTCACCGCCCAGATACGCTGCTCATCTGATATTCCATTGATTTCCTGTGAACCAAAATGAAAATGTAAGTACCACGCTTGATCGGAGAAATCTGACAATGTGCCAGACCAGTATCCACGGTAAGACAGATTGGAAAACGGATTATAGTTGCTTGAAACCGGGGCAGGATCAAACCTGTCATGGGAGTAGTTGGGTTGATAACCAAGATTCACATAATACATATAGGCCAATTCACTACTCATCCCTGTCGTGTCATACCCTAATGAGCTTGAGTCATTGATCGTAGTTGGTAAGCGCCAATCATCCCAGACAACGCCTCGTAAATGATCGTCATACCGGAACCCGCTTACCCAATTGACTGAATCCAACCAGCTCAATCTTGCGTAGGGTGCAGAACCGGAAGAGGCATCTTGCAACCAGGTCACATCCAATACATCGTCATAAATCAGCCCAGCACCTCTATCGATGAGGGTTGCATTGGCTGTACCGGCATACCCCAGGGAAATAAACAGGGCGCAGAGGATGTTGGTCATTTGTTTTTTCATCAGCATTGGCTCCAGCGCCAAGGTATTTATTAATTTCAGACCCTATATACAATACTCATGCCAAATATAATATTACTAGATTAATCATTAAGTTATATAAATCAAACAACAACCCACTCACCGCAAATGTAAAAAAATCTGACACTAGATACGCTCTACTCGGTAAGGTGATAACAATCTTACTGCGGTTAGTCCAACCCTAGGAATAATCGCATATCTTTTCATGATTACCCACCACACTCAGCTATATAGCATAGGTGTTGATTGGTAATTAACTTAAGGTGTTCTGAAACGTTAATACGAGGATTTGTGTAGACTTCCAGCGCGTTATGGTGGGGCAGGGCCCCCTTTTCTCTACCCTGTATGAACCTAACCCTTTGTCGACCTGCTCTTCCCGCCTATGAATCTCAGAAATAAGAGACCAGAAGCCATTAACAATATCGCAGGTGGAATAGGTACAGGAGCTACATCCCCATCTCTCACGGCCCAGATACGTTGTTCGTCACCCAATTTACTGTTGATATCCTGGTAACCGAAGTGAAAATGTAAGTACCACGCACGATCTTCGAAATCTGATGTTGTGCCTGACCAGTACCCACGAGTTTGGAGATTGATGAACGGATTATAATTACCTGATGATGGCGCAGGATCTGATGGCAGTAGTGACATATTCGCATCATAACCAAGATTCACATAGTACATATAGGCCATTTCACTACTCATTCCTGTCTCGTCCCAACCAAATGAGCTTGAATGATTGGTCGTACTGGGTAGACGCCAATCATCCCATGTGACCCCACGCTCGGTATCAAAATAATTTAGCGTACTGGCCCAGTTTACCGCATCGTCCCAGTTCAGTTTACCGAATTGGTTATAATTCGATGTTTGAACGTAGTTAGCGTCCTGTAACCAAGTAACATCCAGGACATCATCATAAATGAGTCCACCCAATCGGTCATGCAGGGCGGCTTGGACATGTCCGGCAAACAGCACAGAAAATAGAACTAAAACAGGGACAAAAACCGCTCTTCGAACCATGACTGTATTCTCCATCAACACAAAAAAGTCATTATTTACAGATAGCGGATCCGCACGCAATATTCATTCCGCATAAAATATACCTCTCAATAGCAGTATTTTATGGCAAACCCACACTTATGAGGCACAAGAACTGTTAAATATTTCGACAATCGATAAACAATCACCGACATCAAGCCATTCGGGCAGATTATCTGCTCGATGCTAATCAATACCCAAATATCCGCACCTGTTGACCCCATGAGCTAACTGAAAATATCCAGCTGATTCAAAGGCGCTCTTACCGATGAAGCCCTAGGGACAGTTAATACGAGCTTTCCCCACATCTTCTCGAGTAGAAGGTGAGCATCCGCAGGATCCACACCCTGAACAGGCATCCGCTGGTCTCTCGCTATCCGGCTCCAAACGCTTTACCCACAACTGGATGATCACCCAACCTGCACATAAGAGAACCAGACTGATAATGGCAACCAGATGGGTCCACATAGTCATGCTGCACTGAATAAGCCGGCAAAACCCATAAACGCCATGGATAGAATGCCGGCGATGATCAGATTCATGGCGGTACCCTTGATCAATCGAGGCACTTCAGCCAGCTCAGTCTCCTCACGAATACCGGCCATCAGCACCAGCGCCAAGGTAAAACCGAGACCTGCGCCCAAAGCATAGACCATGCCCTCAATGAATCCATAACCCTTGTTGGTGGCGAATATGGCCAGTCCCAGTATCGCACAGTTGGTGGTGATCAGAGGCAGAAAGATCCCGAGTGCCCTGAACAGACCAGGGCTCATTTTTTTAATCACCATCTCGATGAATTGTACAGTACTGGCGATCACCACGATGAAACTGATCAGTCTCAGATAGGGTGCATGAACGAGAATGTAGGTATTGAGAAACCAGGCGCACAGGGCAGTGATTAACATCACAAAGATGGTGGCCAGGCCCAGCCTGAAGGCGGTCTCCAGTCATTGTGATACACCCAGAAAGGGACAGAGTCCCAGGAAATAAGCCAATACAAAATTATTGATCAGCAGGGCGCTTATGAAAATCCACACCAGTTCATTCATCGTGCTTCAACCTGGAATCCGCAGCTGAACATATATTTGTGGGAAATCCCAGCGTGCCCGGCAAGGCGTCGTTCGCCGTTAATGGCCATTCCCTTAACAAGAGCGACAACGCAGCAGGGTGCGTTGGGATTTTTCACAAATAGATGTAGCGTTTCAGAACTCACCCAACGGGTGCTGGAAAAACACACTATTTCATTTGGCATATCATTACCTTACGTCAGATATTAGCGGTCAACTGCGGAATCTAGGTTCAATCTCCATCTCATCCAGCTGCGCTACCAGTCTGTCCTTACGCTCCTTGAGCCAATTGAATAACAGCAACAGGAGACCCAGGGTAATGAAACCACCGGGTGGCAGGATCATGATCACCCAAGGTTCAAAGTCGTCACTGAACAACTTGAAACCGAACAGGGCACCCTCCCCCAATAACTCACGTACAGCTCCCAGGGAAAACAGGGCAAACAGAAAGCCGCTGGCCATGCCCAGCGCATCCACTACCGCAAGGCGCACCGAGTTGCGTGAGGCGAAGGCCTCCTGCCGTCCCAGGATCATACAGTTGGCCACAATCAACGGAATGAAGGCTCCCAACTCCTTATGGACCACTGGCATCAGCGCTTGCAGGGTAAAATCGGTCACAGTGACAAAAGTGGCAATAATGATGATATAGGTGGAGATGCGTACCTGTTTCGGAATCCAGTTTTTCAGAGAAGATACAAAAAAACTCGAGGCCACCAGTACAAAAAAAGTCGCCCCTCCCATCACCAGGGCATTGACCGCAGAATTGGTGACCGCCAGCATCGGACACATACCCAACACCTGCACGAAAACCGGATTATCACGCCACAATCCTTTGATGAACTCCTGATAAGTGTCTCGTTTTTTCTCAGGCATGCTATTCACCCTGTTGAATCTTTAGACGCTGTAACCATTGTTGATTCGCCTGATTAATAATCCGCACTACAGCCTTGGAGGAGATGGTTGCCCCGGTGATGGCATCAACCTCGTTCGGCGCGGACTTACTACCCCTCTTCACTGCCATAATTTCGGGGTCTATGGACAAGGCATCGAAATTCGCCACAAAGGCTGCATCCTTATAGATCTTGTCACCTAACCCCGGCGTTTCGCGACTCTCGAGTATCTCCATACCCACCACCTTGCGCTGTACGGGCAGGTAGCCATAGAGCAAGCTGATGATATCCTGGAATCCGGGGCCCGAGCCGGGGATGGCATACCCCACCAGCGCCCCCTCTGAGTTATAACCACCGAATACAAACTCTTCATCTTTGCCGACCTCTTCCACCACTGCCAGTTTCTCTTCACGGTAGACCAATCGTTGTAAGCGGGTGGAACCTGGCAACACCTTGAATACCGCCTCCTGCAGTATATTGGCCTTATAGGCAGTGATGGTGGGCAGGGGGTGGCCTCGAACACGGTGACGATGATCAAACCGGAGAGCAGACCGGCAAAACCCAGCGTGGCCACTAAGCGGGCCGATCCGGGTTCAGTGGCGTTGACGGTCTGTTGAGTCTGCGGCTTCATCTGATCTTCACTCCTTGCCGAATACCCGGGGCTGGGTATATCGATCGATCAGTGGCGTCGCTGCATTCATCAGCAGAATGGCGTACATCACACCCTCGGGAAAACCACCGAAGATCCGAATCAGCACAACCAGCAATCCTATCCCTACAGCAAAGATCCAGGCCCCACGCGGGGTCAGGGGAGAGGTAACCGGATCGGTCGCCATATAAAAGGCTGCCAATAGCAATCCACCGGAGAACAGTGTAAACAAAGGGTCCGGATAGTGGCCGGTATCGATGGCATAGAGAACACCGGAGAAGATCGCTGCTGACAGCAGAACACCGGCCGGTATGCGCCAGTCGATATCACGCCGTAACACTAAAAAGATCCCTCCCGCCAACAACAGCAGACCACTGGTCTCACCAATACAGCCTGCTGTGTTACCCAGCACCAGATCAAGCAGAGAGGTGGATTGCTGTTCGAATTTCATCAACCCCAGCGGGGTGGCTGTGGAGACTGCATCGTAGTGAGGCTGCATGAAAGGCAAGGCAAAGTTAGAGGGATACCATTGAAAAAACCCTCCCCGCTTGCCTGGGTGCTCCAGGTGGTCATGGCATTAGGAAAGGTTGCCAGTAGAAAGGCACGCCCGACCAGGGCTGGACTGAATAGATTCTGCCCCAGCCCGCCCCAGATCAGCTTGCCGATACCCACCGAGACAACCCCGCCTAGAAACGCCATCCACAGGGGTAGTGCAGGAGGCAGGGTCAGGCCAAGCAACAGGCCAGTCAGGACACCACTGCCATCCACCAGCCTCGCTGAGCGTTGTTCCGCTGGCGAGAAGAGCCATTCGGTAGCCACCGCCCCCAAGATACTCGCCACTACCACCAGCAGCGCACTGAACCCGAACAGCCAAACCCCGGCAAAGGTGACCGGCAGCAGAGCAAACAGCAGGTCTCTCATGGTCTGGTGGGTGGTCATCTGCTGCTTCAGCAAAGGGGATGGCTGTACCAGCAATCGGGGATCTTTGTACTGCATCATCCTAGAATCCGCAGTTGAACATGGATTTGTGGGAAAAATGCATTATTTGGTTTGGGATATCATCACCTTACGTTATATATCAGCGGTCAACTGCGGAATCTAGGATCATGCCTTACCACGCATTTCACTTTTAGCACTGCGAATCAACTGCACAATGGGGATGCCGGAGGGGCAGGAATAGGTACAGGAGCCACACTCCACACACTCCGTCACATTGGCCTGTTTAATCTTATCGAACTGTCGCGCTTTGGCCAGGCGGGCCAGCTTGGAAGGGTTCAGGAAATAGGGACAGGCCTCTACACATCGACCACATCGGATACAGGGAACCTCTTTGGGACGGGCGGTCTGTTGAGCGGTAAAGGCCAGGATCCCGGAACTGGACTTGATGATCGGCGCATCCAGACTGGCAATAGGAGTACCCATCATGGGCCCACCCATAAGTACCTCTTTGGTCTCCGCCTTAAGACCACCCCAGAAACGCAATACCTCCCGTACCGGTGTACCCAGGGGGACGATCAGATTGGCGGGATATTCAATACCGGGACCTGACACCGTCACCATACGATCAATGTAAGGCATGCCGGTATCGAAGTGGTCGGCGATGGCAACGATGGTGCTGACATTGTTCATGATGATTCCCCGGTCTGCCGCATGCAGTCCTTTGGGTATCTCGATGTTGAGCAAGGATTTAATCATCATCTTGGAGTCGCCCTGGGGATATTTAACCCTCAGGGGTGCCACCCGGAATGGCCGGTCGGATGGTATGTGTTCACCCAGGGACGTAATCGCATCGGGCTTGTTGAGTTCAATGCCGATAATAGACTCTTCAGCTCTCAACAGGGTGTGAAGGATCTCAATGCCTCGCAATAGGGCCTCTGGGCGTTCGACCATGACTCGATGATCGTTGGTCAGATAGGGTTCACACTCGGCCCCATTGGCGATCAGGTGTTTGATCTTCACCCCTTCCCGCAGTGAATATTTAACATGCACGGGCAGTGAAGCCCCACCTAAACCTACGATCCCCGTACCTTGCATCACCGAGACAAAAATCATCCAGGGAGAGGCCCCGCCAGTCCGGCGGACGGTCGACTTCGAGACGCTGGGTTGCATACAGATCCGCCTCGATCTCAATGGCTTGTTCATAGCGGCCACCGGGAAATCGGCGTTGCCCTATAGCCTTGACCCTGCCGCTAACCGGACTGTGCAGACAGGTGGATACGAATGCGCCAGGAGCGGCGATCAACTGGCCGCGCCTGACCGGCTGGCCCGCCGCCACCAACGACTTTGAAGGGGCTCCCAAGTGCTGGTGTAGCGGTAGTACGTATCGCTCCACAAAAGGCATTCGCTGGGTAGGCAAGGCAGCCGTCTGATCCTTGTACTCATCGGGATGAATACCGTGTGAAAAGCTGCGCTTGAAGAGAGTAGAGAGGGCTAACATGTCTTTATCATTGCGAACCCGATTTACGATGTGTCGAATCCCGGAAACCGGCAAGCTGCATCAGGCGGTCACGCATCGCTTGCCGGGTTTGTTGCTGTAGTTGGCTGCTTAACTCGCGTATACGCTGTTCGTAATCATCTGCGATGGCTTTCAATTCAGCTTCATGGGCCGCAGCGACACGTGCCTGCTCCTGCTGCTGCACCCGCGCTGTAAATGGCGTCACCAAACCGGCCAGCTCCTGCAGCGTACGCCAGCTCGCTTGTCTCTCCTCGATAACCTTAAGCAGCCGTTTGTCTACCTGGACACGACAAACTTCATCCCCAGTGACATGCTGTTCTACAGTAGGCACCCATTTGCTACGTTCCTTCACCGACATGGCCAGATATTCCGCCACGCTAACCCCTTCGTCCTCCTCATTCATAGAGCTGTAGCAGTCTATAAAACGGGCTTCTCCCAATGCCCAATCAGCCGGGGTGATGGCACTCCCCTCGGGGTCCATAACCCACTGTTCCAAGGGGTTCGGATTATTGTCTAATGTGATCCTGGAACCCAATACACCTTCAGCCTGTGGATCGTATCGAAACAGGGGCAGGAGTCTGGCGGTAACCGCTGTTTCGGCCCGATGTAGTGTCTGATCTGTTGCGAACCCATGCCGTGTCGGGCTCTGTGCATGCAGATGCATCAGAGCCGGACCCTGGTAGGCAAAAGCGGATCGGATGCTTGTGGTGAAATGGGCAGGATCACTCACCGAGGTCTGGGCGATAAAGAGATCATGCTGGGTAAGCGTCAGCAAAGCCAAGTCGATGCCGACATCATTCACTGGGGAGAGGGGTAAATCGAGGCCTGCCCGATCTGCCAGGCCCAAATCCAGATCTGCGAGCAACAACACTTTAATCGGCAACTTGTTTCCTAGTGTAGTGTCCTAAACATATCATCCATTTTGCAATACAACCTTGGCTCGCCCCACTTTTTCCAGTATCTGATCAACGCTTTTAGTCCA
>JAHXHU010000289.1 GCA_025656375.1 Candidatus Thiodiazotropha sp. (ex Ustalcina ferruginea)
AACTGTTATTCGGGGATCCACCAGATCCCGATATTTCACCACTTCAATCCAGGCTGCTATTCTCATGAATATTTATGGGACAGCAGTGACTGCTTGCCTTTATCTACAGTACCTGTAGCGATGTCAATGGTTGTCCGTTGACTTCTCATGTCTTTTACAAGATCAAATCGGCCATGAAGCATGATCCGGCTCTGGCCGAAAGACTGAAGTTGATCAGTCTCAGTTTCGATCCGTCGGTGGATACGCCGAAGGTGATGGAACTCTACAGTAATAATTTCCGCTACGCGGGAAATGCAGGCGAATGGCAGTTCGTCACAACCGATTCTGAGCAGACGCTCGATCCGATTCTGAAGGCATACAATCAGGATGTACAGCGTCTGGCAACCAGTGATGGCCGATATGATGCGGGCTATTCACATGTTCTCAGAGTATTTCTGATCGATCCGGAAAAAGTGATACGTAATATCTACAGCGTCGCTTTTCTCCATCAGGATCTGATTCTCAATGATGTAAAGACGCTATTTGAGCAGGGAATGAATGCCAGGCACTCTACCGGGCTGATGCAGGTTTCTCAAACCGCTCTGCTATCCACGCCAGGCGATGACAAGCGGGGATATGAGTCTGCCTCTTATACGACCAATGCACGGGCTCTTGAACTCCGTCAAGGGAAAGAGGCTGACTTGATGCAGTTTATCGATTCTTCTCCCTTGGGTCTGCCAAGTGTGCCGATACCTGTGGATAACCCGGTCACCCGGGAAAAGATTGCCTTGGGAAGGAAGCTGTTTTTTGACCGTCGTCTCTCCCTCAATGACACTTTTTCTTGTGCTATGAGCCATGTACCCGAGCAGGGTTTTACCAGTAACGAGCTTTCAATGGCTGTTGGCATAGAGGGCCGTAGTGTCAGGCGTAATTCACCTACGATCTATAACACAGCCTATGCTTCATTGCTGTTTCATGATGGTAGAGAAGATACACTGGAACAGCAGGCATGGGGGCCGTTGCTTGCAAAAAATGAAATGGGTAACCCGTCTATCGGCCATGTATTGAATAAGATCCGTCGTATCCCCGAATACCAGGGACTGTTCGAAACTGCATTCGATGGCAGGGGCGTTACGATGGAAACGCTGGGTATGGCATTGGCATGCTATGAGCGGAGTTTGGCTTCTGCTAACTCAAACTTTGATCGCTGGTACTACGCTAAAGATACGCAGGCACTCTCCTCTTCTGCACAGCGGGGGTTTGAACTCTTCACCGGTAAAGGTGGATGTTCTGCCTGCCATACTATTGGAGCGGAATATGCCCTGTTTACCGATAACCAATTGCACAATACGGGAACAGGCTATCGGGAATCGATGGGCATCAGGCCTGAAAAACAGCAGATTGTTGTCGCACCCGGCGTTACGTTAGAGGTGGAGCGTTCAGTTATCGACCGAGTGGGCGAAAAGCCACCCACTGATGTAGGTCGCTACGAAGTGACTGAAAATCCACATGATCGATGGAAATATAAGACACCCTCTCTTCGCAATGTTTCACTCACAGCGCCCTACATGCATAACGGCTCGTTGAGTACCCTGTTGGATGTGGTTGAATTCTACGACCAGGGCGGTGTTCCCAATGAATTGCTTGATCCGCAAATCAGGTCACTGCCTCTCTCTCAACAGGAGAAGCAGGATCTTGTCAGCTTCATCGAATCACTGACCGGCAGTAATGTCGATACGATAGTCGCCGATGCCTTTACAGGACCTATCGGTGACATTAAAAAGGGTGATCCAGGTTGGGTACATGGTACCGATGTGGAGGTTCGCTGAATGCCATTCACGCGCCTGATATCCGTCCTCTTTCTTTTTATAGCTTCGATCGGGTTCGTAAACTGCTATGCCAAAGCTGCAGAGATGGGTGGTGATTTTAGTCTGCTGGATCAGGACGGCAGTCCCTTCCAGCTGCAACAACTGCGGGGTAAGGTGGTATTGCTCTTTTTTGGCTATACCTATTGTCCGGATATCTGTCCTACCAAACTCTCAAACGTTTCTGCCGTCCTGAGTGGGTTGGAGCATCAAGCGGATCAGGTACAGGGACTCTTCATCACCCTGGATGCTGAACGCGATCAACCAAAAGTGCTCAAAGATTACACCGGTTTTTTCAATAAAGACCTTATCGGCCTTACTGGCTCACAAGCTGAAATCGACCGGGTTGCAGCACAGTATCGAGTGAAATTTCAAAAGCATATGACGGGTAAAGATCGTTACACCATAGATCACTCCGCCAACCTCTATGTCATCGACCGGAATGGGCAACTTTCCACCGTAGTTCCCTATGGTTTTCCACCTGAGCATGTGTTGGATGTTGTACAACATTTGCTGGATGGAAAACCCTAAAGATTTGCTATGCGAGTGACTAAAACGGACCACCAGCCGGCCTTTAAAACAGGCTACTGCAAAACGTTACGGTAAAAGCCAGTCTCTGGAGATTGACAGTAATGAACATTCATTCTATTCTCTGTTGCGAGCTGAAAGTGGCAAGAGGTCTTCCCCTGCCAACAGCAAAACCGACGGAGGGGTGATGGCGTCTCTTCGGTTCGGACACATTGCTCTCAACTCAAGATGGTTGGCCACTGTTTTTATACTTTTTTTCGGTTTTATTGAGTCGCTCAGCGCCAGCCAGACGCTCGTGCCTCTACAACATCTGATGCCCGCACCGCCATTCCATTTGCGGGATCTTGATGGCAAGTTTCATCACCTTTCCGACTTCAGGGGTAGGGTGCTGATTGTTAATTTCTGGGCAAGCTGGTGCACACCCTGCCGAGAAGAGCTACCTTCGATGAACCGGGCATGGAGCCAACTCAAGCAGGAGGGGATCTCCATGCTGGCTATCAATGTCGGTGAGGATCAGTAGGCGGTTAGTGCTTTCATTGAAGACTACCCGATCGATTTCGGTCTATTGCTGGATAGTTATGGAAATATCAGCCAGCGATGGCAGGTGAGGGGATTGCCAACCACTTTCATCCTTAATGCGAAAGGGGAGATCGTCTATCGCATTGTCGGTGATCGCGAGTGGGATGATGCAAACCTGTTACAACAGAACAGGTGCGCGACCTTAAACCGACTGATGATGTGAAGCCAAAAATGAAATGGTATTGAACTGTAAGATGGATTTTCGGGGACAATCAGGGTGTTGATGATCGAATATAAACGATGAGTTTCTGGCAGAACAACTCTATCCAGAAGCGTTAGAAGCTGCCTGTGAGGAGAGGGGTTTTCCGTTAACCCTGCGGATGCAGGAAAGTTACGACCACAGCTATCATTTTATTGCCAGTTTTATCGGTGAGCACCTTAACTACCACGCGGAAGCACTTAGAATCTGATTCGTCCTCCTTGGAAGGTACCCTCGGTGACAGAGATCGCTGCTTCATCGAGGGCCTTCACTTTTTCCTTTCCCGGTTTTAGTCGGTTCTCGATAGGGACTCAATCTGTCACAGCTGCCATTAAATTGTGCAAACTGTTCAACTTTTGTGCAGTTGTTCGGTGTTGCATGCTCTTTGCATTTGTTAACTCTTTGATACAGAGAGCAAAATGAAGATGGCCTGTTTCCTGCTAATAGCATTGGTATGCCAAGCATCTAATCAAGTTGTTACCTTTGTATCCTCCACATTCTCCCGGCACCTGCCGGGATTTTTTTATCCGGTGTTTCTCTGAAGGCGATTAATATTAAGAAAAACCCTGATTTATCCAAGTCATTGCGATGGCATGATCGGTTGTGAAGCAAACAATATTTTACACCCTTGCATCATGAGATAAAGCTATACTGACCTAAAAAAAAGGGATAACTCATGATTGAGAGCGGACTACCGAACCCTCATACCCTTGCTGTTTTAATACTCACGGTTGTGGCATTGATACTTTTCAGCCGTGAAAAAATCCCCTTGGAAACCTCCTCTCTTTTGGTGCTGACCGTGCTTGCTGTTGGATTTGAGGTATTTCCCTATCAAGGCAAGGCTGGAGCGGTCAGGGCAGTCGATTTTTTTCGGGGTTTCGGCCATGAAGCGTTAGTCGCTGTCAGTGCACTGATGGTGGCTGGACATGGTCTGGTGCGCTCGGGTGCACTTGAACCGGTCGGCAGAACATTGGCAAAAATGTGGAGTGTGAGCCCCAGTATCTCGTTTTTGTTGACATTGGTGATAGCGGGTGTTCTGAGTGCCTTTATAAACAACACTCCGATTGTCATACTACTGCTGCCAATATTAGTCAGCGTCTCTCTGCAAACCAAGTCCAATGCCTCCTCACTACTCATGCCGATGGGTTTTGCCACACTGATTGGCGGTATGAGCACCACAATCGGAACATCCACAAATCTGCTGGTCATCGGTGTCGCTGCTGACTTGGGTCTGCGCCGGATGGAAATGTTTGACTTTATACTGCCTGCATTGATTGCCAACAGCATCGGATTAATCTACCTCTGGTTGGTTGCACCCAGAATACTGCCCAAGCGTGAATTGGTATTGGCTGATACGTCACCACGGGTTTTTACCGCTCACCTGGTGATCATGGAGGAAAGTCTGGCTGCAGGTATGACACTATCGGAAGTTATTGGACTTACCAACAATGCTATGAATGTTGAAGGTATTCGCCGTAGCGAGACTACCTACATTATGCCTTTACCTGATGCCATTGTAAATCCAGGTGACAGACTGTTAGTGCATGATACACCAGGGCATCTAAAGGAGTTTGAACAGCTGTTAGGCGCCACACTCTATTCTGCCGGTGATGAAGTTGACGAGGATCATCCCTTACAGGCAGATGATCAATAACTGGCAGAAGCGATTGTTTTTCAAGGATCGCCTCTGCAAAACAGAACCCTTAATGAAATCCGTTTTGCAGATAGCTACCAGCTTGTTGTTTTGGCGATTCACCGTGCCAATGAGCGTATTAAATCTATGCCACAAGGTTTAGGGAATCTTAATATGAGGATAGGTGACGTGCTGTTGGTGCAGGGGAAGCGCGATCATATTAACGAACTCAAGCAGCAGTCTATTGTAATGGTACTGGACTCTACCACCGATCTGCCCCATTCAAAAAAGGCACCCTATTCACTTGCTATTATGCTGGGTATTATTCTGTTAGGGGCTGCGGGTATCCTGCCAATCGCTGTTAGTGCCACAGGCGGTGTACTATTGATGCTGCTGTGTAGTTGTCTTTCATGGCGTGATATCAGTCGTGCATTGAATGCCCAGGTTATTCTCATCATTGTTGCCAGTCTGGCACTTGGGAACGCCCTGTTAATGACAGGAGGTAGTGACTTTCTTGCAAATACCTTTGTTCACATGACTGAAGGTGCCTCAGCAACAATTGTGCTCAGTAGTTTAATCCTGTTAATGGCTATTTTAACGAATGTTGTTTCTAATAATGCTGCGGCTGTGATAGGTACACCGGTTGCGATCAGTATTGCGAATACACTCCAGCTTTCTCCCGAGCCCTTTGTACATGCAGTGCTGTTTGGTGCCAATATGAGCTATGCCACTCCTATGGCCTATCAGACGAATCTGTTGGTCATGAGTGCAGGAAACTATAAATTTTGGGATTTTATGCGGGTTGGCTTGCCACTCATTCTGATTATGTGGCTTGCTTATAGTTGGATTTTGCCAGCATTCTATTATTCTTAGAACTCCAGATTCAGATTAATAGTTACGGGATTTCCATCAGATACGTAATCAATAGCGTGATTGCCTGCCAACAAGTGAGAATAGCGTCAGCCGAGCCAATATGCTCATTGAATATCAATGGACATTAAGTGAAATGGCTTTTATTCTTCACCAATTAAATGGTGTGGATGCGATATCGCACTGTAAGCGTTACACCTGACTTTTTGATTTACTGCTGTTATTCGATAGGGGTTGGAATTTCATGGGAGAACATAAGACAAAACCGGGTGGAGACTGGCTGGCTTGGTCAAAACAGAGAGATAGCCTCAAGACTCGGTGGGTCATTGTAGTGGTTGCTTTTTGGGTGACAGGAATAATTGCTGTTGCCATGTACCTCATTAATAAGGAAATGGATTTCATTCTGACATCCATTGCAATCGGTATGATGATATTAGGTGTCTGGCTGAAATCACGTTATCAAATCCATGTCAGCCATGAACCTGAAGGAAAACAGATAGAAAATACCAAGGATTAGCTCTTACACATGTCAAACCTTATCAACCTGGGCTGTGATGTCTCAGACATCCACCGCCGATATGCAGAAATACACGGCGCACTTTTTGGTATAACATCCTATCGTATGGTTCTCTATGCCCTGAAAGGGGAGTCACGCTCAATGTATAGTGATTATGAGCGTAGATTAAAGGGTCTCCAGGAAGAGTTGGCCGAGCATATCAGTAGTATCAGGAATACGAATCTTCCACTAAGGAATTCAGCAGATCTTCACAACTCTTTGATTGAGTATACGCACATATTGAGTCAGGTTATCAGTGCACTCGAATCAATCTGTAGTCACCTCAAGGATGAAGAGGGTGAATATCGCGCAAGCACCGAGAATGGCCAGTCTAGATTTCTTCAGGATAAGGTCAATTACGACTATTCAATACGGGAACTGGAGCGTATTGGCACCAAACTCAATAAGTTATTCTCAACTTATTAGTATGCTTCATACTCCATTAATATCACATTGACGGGGTACTAATCAGTCGATATCAGCTTTTGTATTTTGCGGTAGATAGTGATAATGCGCGGTAATCTGATAGTGAAATAACATATCTTCAATCATGGGTCCCGAACCTATATTGTGAACGATAAGAGGGAGACCTGTCTGGGTACTGAGTTTATCAGTGACTATGCCTATATGAGGGAGATTGCCAGGTAACAGCCAAGTCACTATATCACCGGGTTTATAGTCACCAGCATCGTGACTGACGGGCAGCTGTATAGCGTTACGTTCGAAAAATACTTGCAGATTGGGAACACGACGATGATCGATATTGGAATCAGGGTTTGTGAGACCCCACAATCTCTGTGATGGATAGGCTTTAAAGTTCGCGACCATATCTTCGTGAATCAGCTGTTGGAGGTCTGTACCTAATGCCCGGTAAGTGCGGATAATCACATCCGTACAAACACCCATGTGATCCGGTACATCACCACCAGGATAGGCAATCGATATGTAAGAGCCATCGTAGCGAATATTGTGTCGTGTACGCTCTAATGCAGCAGCAACCAGATCCTCCTCAAATGTGGCAGATATGCTGGTCGTTGTAGTTGCCAGCAATATCAATGATAGGGTGAATTTCAACACGAGATGACTCTGTCATCCAGGTCACTGATTCTGAACGGGAGTCCCAGCTGTTCTTTTTGCATACATACCCGTAATCTTGTTCATATCCTGGAGTAGACTTTCAGTAGTACGTGCAACGATAGAGGGCAGGTATTTGTCTTTATCCATGATTTTTGTAAGTTGGAAAAAACGCCACCGTTTTTCAACCTTCTCAAGTGCATTTGAAATCTCAGTCGTGTTAAGCGAAGAGGCCTTTAATTCCAACAGTGCTTGGGAGAACTCCTGTTCCGCTTTATTGAATTCATCATGATAATCAGTCTGGTCCAAACCCCAAGACAAGAGTAGATAGAACTTGGCCATTCGTTGGGAGAGCATTCGCTGTCGTCCGGAAACATCAACAATATGTGCCTTTTCTGACTTTGCCTCTTTCACAAGCGCCTCTACGACTTTCTGGCTGGCTTGAAGCAGTTGTTCACTCATATGATTGAAATCGACTGCATTGTCCGGATTAATATCAGTACCAGCCAATACCTGATATTTCTTCCAAACGGTCTCTGCTTTACTGAGTGCACTCTGGCTACTGGCCGACTTTGCAAAGCGTTTCAGATTATCTAGCTGTTTTTGGTATAGCTTCAGTGCGCTATTCAATTGATTGCGTGGCCTCGCATACCAGATCTCGAGCCCAATCTGGGCATATGATTTAACCATCCGTTGACTCAACATACGCTGACGACCTGCCTGATTAACTGCCTCGCCATAGTCCTCAATAGGTGCAGCAGATAGACCACTCGAAATTAGAGTCAGTAGAAACAACGTCAGGACGGATGGGAGGATTTTTTGAAGAGACACGATATTTTCCTCAATGAAAAATCGATGAACCACAGGGATCCGCTAAAAACTGTTTAGTATTCTCAACTGGTCTGTCCACAAATATCTTTGATCACTGCTGTCCCATAAATACTTAACGAGAAAGGCCTGAAAACCCCCTTGTTTTGATACAATGAAATCGCGACAAGTCGTTGATCAACAA
>JAHXHU010000438.1 GCA_025656375.1 Candidatus Thiodiazotropha sp. (ex Ustalcina ferruginea)
ACTGCTGAATTCATTTTTTCCTTCCTTTGCCATAAACCGGAACACTGGGAATTATAAATGAATATTTTATTCAGGACACTACACTAGGTGTTACTACATGTGCCGATTTGGCACAACCTATCAGTATCGGTCCAATGGCAATCCCGTCACCCAATACTTTCAACAGATTGAACGCTACATTCGCAGCGTCCTGATTGGGCATAATGAGTAAATTGGCCCGGTCATGCAGACGGGAATTGGGAAAGCGGCCAGTGCGAAGCTGTTCCGACAGAGCCAGATCGGCATGCATCTCTCCTTCAACCTCCAGGTCTGGCATTCGCGCCTGAACCAAGGCAAGCGCCTCACGCATCTTTACAGCTGATGGAGAGTCGTGACTACCGAAGTTTGAGTGTGAAAGCAGTGCCACTTCAGGTTCAATCCCGAACCACAGTACCTCTTCAGCACATAAAGAGATAATTTCAGCAAGATCTTCTGCAGTGGGTTCTTCCTGTACATAGGTATCTGCCATGAACAGGGTGCCGGACTGTAATACAAGGGCATTCATTGAGGTAAGCTTATTGACGCCGTTTTCAGTGCCGACAATTTCACTCACATACTCCAAATGGGTGCAGTAGCGACCCACTGTACCGCAGATCATGGCATCGGCTTCTCCCACTGCCAACATCACCGAGGCCAAAACAGTATGATTCTGCCGCAGGGATTCACGTGCTTCCTTGAAAGAGTAACCACGCCGCTGTACCCGACTGAATAAGGCTTCAGCATAGCGTTCAAAATTTGGGTTATCGAAGGGATCGAGCAGCTCAAAGTCCACACCCTCCCTCATCCTCAACGCAAGCGATTTGATCCGTTGGAGAATTTTCTCGCGGCGTCCGATCAATAGGGGTATGGCAATTCTCTGATCTATCGCTTGTTGCACCACTTCGAGGATTCTCTCCTCATGGCCTTCAGCATAGACTACCCGTCGTAACTCCTCACGGGCTCTATCAAAGACTGGGCGCATGGTAAGACTGGTGCGGAATACCCGGTATTATAGCCGGTTACGATAGGCCACCAGATCGGTCAATGGGCGTTCGGCAACCCCTAACTCCATAGCCGCCACTGCAACTGCATAGGGGACGGTTTCCATTAAACGGGGATCAAATGGCTTTGGGATCAGATACTCCGGTCCAAACTGCAACTGCTGGCCGCCATAGGCAGAGCGCACCACATCAGAAGACTCAGCTTGGGCCATCTTGGCAATAGCACGCACGCAAGCCAGTTTCATCTCCCGATTGATCTCAGTTGCACCCACATCGAGTGCACCTCGAAACAGGAACGGGAAACAGAGCACGTTGTTGACCTGATTCGGATAGTCTGTGCGCCCCGTCGCCAGAATGGCGTCTGGTCTCACTGCCTTGGCCTCTTCCGGCAGGACCTCCGGGGTAGGATTGGCCAACGCCAGAACAAGTGGATTGGGGGCCATACTGGGCAGCCATTCAGCCTTCAAAACACCTGCACAGAGAGGCCTAAAAACACATCAGCCCCGTCCAGGGCCTGTTGCAGCGTACGATGCGGGGTATCGATTGCATAAACCCCTTTGTATGGATCCATTTCCCCTGCACGCCCTTTATAGACCACACCCGCGATATCAGTAACGATGATATTCTCTCGCTTGAGGCCCATATCAACCAGCAAGCCAAGACAAGCCAAAGCAGCAGCGCCAGCACCAGCCGTTACCAGCTTGACCTCAGCGATATCCTTACCCACCACCTTGAGACCATTCAAAATCGCAGCACAGACAACAATTGCGGTGCCGTGTTGATCATCATGGAACACCGGTATATTCATCCGCTCCTTCAGTGCTTTCTCTATAATGAAGCACTCAGGTGCCTTGATATCTTCCAGATTGATCCCACCGAAACTGGGTTCAAGCCTGGCTACAGTCTCAATGAACAGTTGTGGATCACGCTCCTCGATCTCGATGTCGAACACATCGATATCAGCAAATTGCTTGAACAGTACCGCCTTGCCCTCCATCACCGGTTTTGAGGCAAGACTGCCAATAGTCCCCAATCCGAGTACAGCTGTTCCGTTGGTGACGACTGCCACCAGATTACCTCGTGCCGTATAGTCAGCGGCTTTATTGGGTTCCTCTTCGATCTCCTGACAAGCAGCCGCCACTCCTGGTGAATAGGCGAGCGCCAAATCATGCTGGTTAGCCATTGGCTTGGTGGCTTTGATCTCGAGCTTGCCCGGCCTGGGCGAACGATGATATTCGAGTGCTGCTCGTCTCAAATCTTCAGGCATTTAGTGCTTGTCCTCGATTCGCGGTGGTTTATTAATCAGTAGAGTGTAGCCGAGGCTTAGAGGTTGTTGGAGCTATACACTGTATTAAATATATCCTTGCCACAGGCAACCCACAAGCTGGACATATCCCATAAAGCGCCTTGGTGCTAATGCGACAAAGCGCCTCTACTCATGATATCCGCCTTCAACGGAAGGCTGAGAAATCATGATTCAAGACAGTAGAAACTGGATTTCCGGTAGGCAAAACAGGGTAAAACCATCAGAAATCAAAAAGACAGGAGACCCGCATAGATTCTCAGTTATCTGGCCAGAGAAAATATTTTAGTCGCTATTCAACAATAGCGCCCAAAAACGTGGTATCCGAATGCTGGTCTAGCTGGAGAGCCAGGCTATCCTCCTTGGAAAACCTGAAAGCTAAGGCAGCAACCCTTCCATAATGATGGGGCTGCGTCAGAAAAACTTCTATCCTGGTTTTCCTTGGTGACTGATCCTATCTCGACAACCTCGATATCGGGTTGTACATCCTCGACATTGGTGATATCGACAATTTGCTGAAGGACCAGTCGCTTGCTTTCCAGGGCGGAAATATCGGCCTGCATGGTATCGTTATCACGCTTTGATGACATCACCGTTAAATACCTCGGGAACTATAAATTGTCTCTATCCAGGAAATTCTGATTATCAAGAAACAGCTTATTGGATTAGTCTATATCCTAGCGGTAAAAAAAGAGCGCTACTTTAAGGAATCCAGGGGTTGGATTCCCAAACTGGCCAACTCACTTTGATTTATTGAGCCAGCGTCATCTCAACCCCAGGCAGGCATCTCAAATCTCTTTGATATCAATATATCGGGTGACAGGTTATTTACTCTGACACAGAAGAGCGACTGCGTATAATTTGTGCCAGCTCCCGTACGAAAGTTGATGCAACCTGAAGACTGCCTAACTCATTTAAGTGGCCACCATCGTTGGTATAGTCGCCAATTAATGAATAGTATGTTTGATCATCCATCTTGAAGGATTCTCTTTTTCCATTGGGGTAGGTCGATTCACTTGCCGCGACATCGATAATAGGTGACGACCCGTAGGTTGAATAGAGAAATTGATTAAATTGGTTACGCTTAATATTGTCCAGTTTACTATTATTCGGTCTTCCCAAAACCTCTCTTAACCAGATCGTTGCCCCACTAGGTGAGTGTCTGAGCGACATCGTCGTGTGAATAAAAGTGATCTCTGGATGCCTCTCTATGAGATCATCCATAGTTTGTTGATAATCATTAAACATTTTCGCAACATCAGAGTCTCTGTTGATATCGATATAACAGAACTTAAGCATGGCGTAGTCGACCTTCCCAGATAGCTCCTGATCGATAATTCGACCAAAATCCACACATTTCGAGAGTGGCTCCTCGTTCTTCCCCACCCGTGAATGCCAGGCATCCTCCTGCACTCTCGGAAAAAGACTCAATATCCATGATCGAAAGGTCTACACCCTGTACTTCCTGTGCAATAGACTCCAATCCGTTTACGATATTGTTTCCCACAGACTGGTGTCCGAAAAAAACCCTGGCTGAAGCAAGTGTCTCTAAATCCTTTGCGAGATTCTGTGGCATTATGAATGAGAACCCTCATCATTACTGGACTGACAACCAGAGAGAAATACTGTTAAAAAGGCCAGTACAAGGCCAAATGGTGCCTTCATTTTTTTCTCCAAAAAGATCAATATCACATATCTGTTCCTGCTATGGGTTCACAATGACTTAGCGTCCTTAGGGCGAGCAACATGTACTCATTTTCGAAGAAAAGATAGAAAATTACCTGCCCATTAATAATCAGTAGTATGACGCTTTAACCTCACCCGAGTTCTTCATAACCCTCTAGCAATAGCTGTTCCGTTGTCTTCCAATCGATACATGCATCGGTAACCGACACCCCATATTCCAATTCTGCCGGCTCAGCAACGATATCCAGGCGTCCTGCATTCAAATGGCTTTCCAGCATGGCGCCCAAGATAACCGGTTGATTTTCTTTGGTATTTACAGCATGACGAATCTGATCTATTAAATTACTCCAAACGATAACCTGGCGAGAGTAATTTTTACCACTATTGGCATGAGAACAATCAACCATCAATCTTGGATTGAGGCCCTTTGAACGGAGCATATCAGCTGCCTTTAGCACCTCCGTTTCATCATAATTCGCACCACGGCTGCCACCACGTAGAATCAGGTGAGTATCGGCATTGCCCGCAGTCGCTATAATGGATGTCTCACCCAGCTCATTAATACCAAGAAAAGTATGTGGATTACTGGCCGACAACATCGCATCAACGGCGACTTGGGTATTGCCATCCGTGGAATTCTTGAATCCAACAGGTGCAGAGAGACCTGACGCCATTTGGCGATGGGTCTGACTCTCTGTTGTGCGTGCACCTATCGCCACCCAACCGAGCAGATCGCCTATGTATTGTGGCGTGAAGGGCTCGAGTATCTCGGTGGCCGTCGGCAGGCCAAGACCGTTGATATCAAGTAGCAGTTGCCTCGCCAGGCGTAGTCCTTTGTCCATATCGAACGATCCATTCATCTCAGGATCATTGATCAGCCCCTTCCAACCGATCGTTGTACGAGGTTTTTCGAAGTAGACCCGCATGACAATATAAAGGCGGTCACTGACAGCATCCGCTAACGGCTTGAGGCATTGTGCATACTCAATGGCTGCGACTGAATCATGGATCGAGCAGGGTCCGACAATCACTAATGGTCGGTTGTCCACGCCAGCAATAATGTTATGGATGCTATGCCTGACCTTGATGACATGATCATAGATCTTGTCACTCACAGGCATCTCTGTTAGCAGCTCTATGGGGCGAATCAATCTATGGGTGCTGGATACCCGTGTATTCGAAACCCGCCCATCCACAATCTGCTGTTCTGTCTTCATCTTTATCACCACTGATTTCAATTGTGGCACAATTTACCGTCCTCCAGCCTCTGATTTAGGAATAGAACAGCTAAGGTTGCATCCATTTCGACATTGTCCATCAGCCATTTTATCTGCGTCGGAATAGTACATGTTGTAGGTGATATCGAATGTCCATCTTCTTACTTTGCAATATCCCCCATCGAAGCATCCAGTACCCTCAGAAGATCCTCAGCAGCCAGCTCAATCTCCAGACCACGCCGTCCTGCACTGACACAGATTGTCGGGAAACGGCTCGCTGAACGGTCAACCAGGGTCACTAACTGCCGTTTTTGTCCCAGGGGGCTGACACCACCCAGTACATAACCGGTACTCCTTTCCACTCTATTTGCATCGGCCATAGCAACCTTTTTCACCTTCAGCTCTTTAGCGAATGCCTTCAAATCAAGCTGTGAAGAGACAGGCACGACAGCAACGGCCAGTCCCTTTCCAACCCGCTCAACAACCAGCGTCTTGAAAACCCGTTCAGGCGCTATGCCAAGCTTTTCTGCAGCTTCTAAACCATATGACGGATGACTGGAGTCGTGTTCATAGCTGTGCGTCTTAAATGGGATACCCGCCTTTTTTGCGGCGATGACTGCAGGTGTCATGGTATCTGCGTATAACGAACTACCCGGTGAGTTATGTACATAATCAGTAACACAGCAGCACCAAATAGATAGAGACCTGTGTGGATTTCAATCTCAGCGATCACACCCAATTTCACAGTAACAATCATCACCGCAACCACCATCACATCCAACATCGCCCAACGACCGTAATCATGCATCATTTTCAGCAGATGACCGAATTGCGCTGATCTGATTTCCCGATAATGCAATAGAAGAAATAGGAGTATGATTTTCAATACAGGCAAGATAACACTGAATAATCCCACAATCAGAAAAAGAAACCATTGCTCTCTGTTGAACAGTTCCTGAACACCGGAAAGCACAGAAAAGGAGTTGGCGATGAACAGAAACTTAGTCAGTGTCACCATCGGCATATAGAGACCGGCCATCAACAGACAACTGGTCAACAACAGTAACCAGCGAAGCCACCTGGCTGTGTATTCCGGAATTACCAAGCGCTCTGCCTCATTCCTCTCAATCATGCTACCTCTGGGAGACACTCCGGTCGACTACAAAGATATTATCAGGATCAGGGGTGTAGTGTCCTACCTTACAGAAACTGCGCTTGGGTGGTTTGAGTATCATATCTGTTTGCATCGATAGAAAGCACAACCATTTTCAAAAAAGAGCCGTCGCACGCCTTGTTCACTTAACGCTTCTCTCACCAGCGTGATATCACTCTCCTTATAGGGTCTGGGTGCCCGGGTAGAGGGTAAATCTGTACCAAACATCAGACAATTCGGATTGGCTGCATAGAGATCGCGCAATACGGGGATCACATTGAAATCGACACGCCCGAACCCCGAAGCTTTGACCTTCACCCCCTTCTCAACCAGCCTCAGCAAGGACTGTTGTCCACCTTTCGAAAGACCCAGGTGGTCGATGCAGACTGCGGGTAATTTGACCAGCCTGGATTCAAGATCTTCGATGGCCCGAGCACCCAGGTAGAGCTCCACATGCCAACCCAGACGTTCATGAACACGATGCGCAAAATCGTCTAGCTGGACCAATCCCTCCGAACCGCCCCGAAAAAGATTGAAACGCACCGCCCGCACCCCGACTTTGCCCAGTTTATCCAAGCTGCTGTCATCGATACTCGCAGGCAGCTGGGTAACACCCACAAAACCGTCTCCCAGGCGCTTTAATGCGGCCACAAGATAGCCCTGATCAAAACCTTGAAAGGAACCCGAAACCACAGCCCCTCCCACTAATTGTTGGCCTTTCATCCGCTCCAAATAGTCATCACAGGTATACGCATCCGGTAGATAACCCTGATTGGCAATCAATGGATAGGCTTTGTCGATGATGTGGAAATGGGCATCAAACAGGGGTATGTCTAAAGGCATAGTGGTGTATGCTGGCGTCGAGTAAGACGTTGACTTCTATGTGCTCCATCCGGTAGCCCGTAAACGGCGTGTCCCTATACAACCGCTGTAGCCTGGGTCCGGGTGACCGGGTTTAAATGTGTCACTACTGATATCGCTTCCCTTTGTGTTTTATCCAGCCTCCCTGATGCCTGCCTTGCGGGTCGTGGTGGGTCCAGTGCAGTACACCCCCCTTTTGATTCCATTCATAGAGCCCTGAAAACTCAACCTTGTCTCCACTTTCGAGGGTGTCTATCCGAGGTGCAAGATCGATATTATGAGCCACCAATAGGGTTATTCCTGACTGCAGGCGGACGAGAAACCGTTGATGGCGGCTGCCGTCACGATCATCCGATAGCAGCTTGAAAACATTGCCTTTTCCGTGCACTTGGACTTCATCTGCTCGCTGCTGGAAGGCACGGGTAATCTCATCATCGCTACCTGCCTGACGGGGTAGATTAGAAAAATCAACTTGAGGGTGCTTTTCCCGCTGAAGAAGTCCGAAATAGGCCGCAGCCAGCACAACTAGAACAACAACAATTTTTTTCAATATTGCCAAATAGTTGCACCTATGACTTTAGTTGATTTGCTGTCCAGTGAGATAGCGCCCACCACTGAATGCCCTAAAGAACTCCTTGATCAATGGATGGTCTACCGGCTCAGTGTTGGTGTCATGAGTCAGATTGCCCTCAGCGACGTAGGTCTCATTATTAGAGCTGTGTACCAGCCACCCGATACCAGGGCTGATCCTTCGGTGGACGGGAACGAGCGACATTTTCATACCACTCTTCGGATAGCATGAACTGTGGATCCACATCCACCACCACACCGCGATAGTCGAACAGACGATGGTAGACCAGGTCACCGACACTGAAATATGCATGGGTCGTTTGGATTTCAGGGGACACAACATTTGACTCCACCAGGGAACACAGAGCCCCACTTTAACATACTAGTGTAGTGTCCTAAACATATTATCCATTTTGCAATACAACCTTGGCTCGCCCCACTTTTTCCAGTATCTGATCAAGGCTTTTAGTCC
>JAHXHU010000262.1 GCA_025656375.1 Candidatus Thiodiazotropha sp. (ex Ustalcina ferruginea)
ACTGCTGCTCGGTCACTGCCTTTGCTTGTGTTTGCGATAGCCATTCACACCCAATGCAAAAAGAGGATTACACAAAAATGGAAAGCCAAACCACCAAACATTGATAGTCATCAGCGGACTCACTTGCACCAGATATCATGCAACCACGCTACTTCCTACTATTATAATAGAACCTGTAGGATTATGTATTATTGACTATGAATATCATTCGCATCAATGATCATGGCAGACCGTTGAAACTTACCTATAGCGGTGCGATGAGCTACCACGAGGGTAATGCCTACTGGGGCTGTGCACTGGCCTACCGAATGCTGCAACTTGCCGGCAAACTCCTATCACGAGAGAAAACATGGGAGAGGCAGAATCTCCGTATCAGGAGCGGCCATCCCGGCCCCGGCGTGAGAGATACCATTGAGTACGTAACGGGCTGCGTCTCCGAAGGACGATATGAATTGACCTGTAAAACCACTGAGCCACGCTGTGTGGGTGAAATGGACTATTGCTGGAAGGTGGACGATGGCACTCAATGTGTCGATTTAAATCTGGCAGAGGATATTGTTCCTGAGGAGTTTCTAAAGCTGCTTGACAGAATCAACCATAACGAAGCTCATAAAAAATCTGAACAAGAAGAGTTGGAGGCTTTAAAACAATCTATGACGGATAAAATCTGGCGACTCGATCTTGAGCATGCCTTTCCTGGCACAAAACTTATACGAATAGACTGATGACGTTTGCTTACCAGTCAATATCACAAAGCATTAGTAGCTAGTCTCTTTTTTATACCCGCACAAGCATTATTTATCGAAGTAGAAAATGCCTGTTCCAGATCTTCAGTAAATAGATATACTCACTTATTCTAATTTTTAATCAAGACCTTATAATATAGTTGAGAGTTCAACTTAGTCATTGCGTTCAGACCCAATTTTGTCATATTCTTTTGACCTAGATCAATAAACGACGCCAAGTAGCATCCGGCCGTCAGAGATAAGTGCGGGATGGCAAATGGTCCTTAGGGCTAACCAAAATAGTGATGCTGACGAAGCTGTTCTCATCATCCAACCCAATAGAAATCTGACCTGGAATCAGTCCAAGTGGCTGTTTCTGTTTTTCGCGTTTTCGATAGGATTGGTAGGGACCTACTTCTACTCACTCGGTGCCTGGCTGATTCTTCCCTTCACAGGGTTGGAGATCGTCATAGTCGGCATCGCCATTTATTGTCAAAGCTGCTGCGCGCACTCACAACAAGTCATCCGGATTGATGAGACTCATGTGAGGATAAGAGACAACCAAAACGCGCAGGCTGAAAAGTGCTTTCACAAGGCCTGGCTAAAGATCATTCAAAACCAGGACCCAAAGGGCTGGTATCCCAGTCGCCTGCTGATCGGTTCACATGGCGAATATATTGAAATTGGAAAAAATCTGGTCGAGGAGGAGCGAGAAATGCTCGCGAATAATCTAAGAAGCGCAATCGAGGGCGCCTGATCGGTATGCATAATAATCACACCAACGAAGCGTACGGTTTTGAGAATAAGCCTTTGTCAAAACCCAGAAAACATGACCGATTTCCAAACCTGCAACTGTGTCTGAAGGGTGGCCTACTGACCGCCACGACCCTGACGATGGGTGAGGCCATGGCTGAATACGGTCTCAACTTCCCCGAGCCTGCTGCCGGAGTCGCCAGGGAGATCTATGGGATCCACATGATGACGATGTCGATTGCCACAATATTGCTGGTGATCGTATTCGCCTTCGTCTTCTACTCACTCTTTTATCATCGAAAAAGCCGTGGTTACGAAGCTGACCAGGAGTTCCACAACTCCTGGTTCGGCAACTGGTCCTGGGTTATCGTGCCGGCCTTGGTGCTCGGCGTCGACCTGACGATTGCCGGCAAGGCGGACACGGTACTGAAGAGTGTCTGGGATGTACCCAAGGAAGAGAACATCATGGATGTCAAGATAACAGGACATCAGTGGTGGTGGGAATTTGATTATCTCGATCACGACATCAAGGTGGAGAGCCGCTTTGTTCCTAAGGACAAGTCAGGTGATCTTTACTTACGTGAGGTGGATAACCGATTGGTCCTCCCTACAGGCGTTAAGATCCGCTTCCTACACACTTCAGCCGATGTGCTGCATGCCTTTTGGGTACCCGAACTGGCCGTTAAGAAGGATGCCATTCCAGGTTATGTAACCGAGACCTGGGCAGAATTGGACCGGGAAGGGGTATTTAGGGGCCAGTGTGCAGAGATCTGTGGCACTTGGCATTCACGTATGCCGATCGTGGTGGAGTCGGTTTCACCGGAACGTTTCGCCGCCTGGACCGAAGGTCAGAAAGCCATCAAGGTTGCCGCAGCCGCCGAAGCGAGCGCAGACAAAGAGTGGAGCATGGACGATCTACTGGCCAAAGGCAAAGGACTGTATGAAACCAAGTGTGCCGCCTGTCACCAAGTGAATGGCATGGGTCTGCCACCTGCCTTCCCTGCCCTGAATGGCTCCGCCATCGCCACCGGGCCGATCGCTGATCATCTCAATATCGTCATCAAAGGCAAAGAAGGCACTGCGATGCAGCCATGGGGCACGCTCAACGATCTGGAGATCGCAGCAATAGTGACCTACGAACGTAATAGTTGGGATAACAAAACGGGTGATGTCGTGCAGCCTGCAGACGTCAAACAGGCCAGATAGAGGAGAATTCGACTATGAGTACTACCACCCTGACCCATGATGAGGCTCATCATCACGAAGCGCCAAAAGGCTGGCGCCGCTGGCTCTTCAGTACCAATCACAAGGATATAGGTACCCTCTACCTACTGTTTGCCCTGGTCATGCTATTTCTAGGCGGTGCCAGTGCCATGCTGATACGACTGGAGCTTTTCCAACCGGGAATCCAACTGCTCGACCCCGACCTCTACAACAATCTAGTCACCAACCACGCCCTGATTATGATCTTTGGTGGGGTAATGCCGGCCGCCGCCGGCCTGGCCAACTGGATGATTCCGATGATGATTGGGGCTCCCGATATGGCCCTGCCACGTTTGAATAATCTCAGCTTTTGGATCCTGCCCGCAGCGGCCACCATGCTGATACTCTCTTTCGTGATACCTTTCTTTCCCGGTGGAGGCACTCAGATCAATACCGGCTGGACGATCTACCCACCACTCTCGCTGCAGGTCGGCATGTCGATGGACTTCCTGATCTTTGCCATTCATCTGCTGGGCATCTCCTCGGTACTGGCTTCGATCAACATCATCGTTACCCTGCTGAACATGCGCGCGCCGGGCATGACCCTGATGAAGATGCCTATGTTCTGCTGGACCTGGCTGGTCACCGCCTTCCTGCTGATCCTGGTCATACCGGTATTGGCCGGTGGCGTCACCATGCTGTTGTTCGACCGTCACTTTGGCACCAGCTTCTTTGATGCCGCCGGTGGTGGTGACCCGGTACTCTTTCAACACCTGTTCTGGTTCTTCGGCCACCCCGAAGTCTATATCCTGCTGCTGCCTTCCATCGGCGTACTCGCTCACGTCATTCCGGCTTTTGCCCGCAAGCCCCTGTTTGGCTACAAGTCGATGGTCGGCGCTATGCTGGCGGTGGCTACCATCGGTATGGTCGTCTGGGCACACCACCAGTACACCGTTGGTATGTCCCTGGGTGCGGTCACCTACTTCATGATAGGCACTATTCTGATTTCTATTCCGGTGGGTTTGATGGTCTTCAATTTTATTGCCACCATCTGGCGTGGTGCGATGACTTTCGAAACTCCGATGCTGTTCGCTGTAGGCATTGTTCTGATGTTCACTTTCGGTGGCCTGAGCGGGGTGATGCTGGCGGTGGTGCCTGCTGACATGCAGTACCACGACAGCATGTTTGTGGTAGCCCATTTCCACTATGTGCTAATGCCGGGTGCGGTATTCGGACTGTTTGCCGGGGTCTTCTACTGGTTGCCGAAATGGACCGGACACATGTATGACGAAAAGCTCGGAAAGCTCTTTTTCTGGACCAATGTCATCGGCTTCAATATCACCTTCTTCCCGCAACATTTTCTGGGATTGGCCGGTATGCCACGACGCATCGTCGACTACAACATGATGTTTACCGAGTTCAATGTGGTTTCCAGTATTGGTGCGATGATCTTCGGTCTGAGCCATCTGTTGCTGCTCTACATCGTCATCAAAACCATCCGCGGCGGCAAAAAGGCCGAGAGCCGTGCCTGGGAAGGTGCCAAGGGCCTTGAGTGGGAGCTGGATTCACCCCCCGCTTTTCATACCTGGACCGTTGCACCACAGATCAAGTAATCATCACCTAGAGACAATATATGAGAATTCCTGACTACCAAACACTTGAACTGAGACGCAAGAATCTGCGTCTGGCCTGGGGCCTGGCCGGTCTTGCGCTGTTCTTTCTGGTGACCTCCTTTCCCTTCTGGACGGGGATTTTTCGTATTGTAGGTACCCAGGCAGTGCAATGAGCGATCGGGTGACTGAAAACCACAACAACAATCGTCGCACAACACTACTGTTGTCAGGCGTGGTGGTGCTGATGTTCGGTTTTGGGTTTGCCATGGTGCCCCTATATAATCTCTTCTGTCAGATCACCGGCACTCAGTCCCTCTCCCAACGCAGTACAATCGGTCAAGTCACGCCATCAACTGATGGTGTTGATGAAAGCCGCTGGGTAACCGTAAAGTTTGATGCCACGGTAAATCCTAATCTGCCCTGGGATTTCAATGCGGTCACACACACCATGCGTGTCCACCCGGGTCAGACCTATGAGGTCAATTTCCTCGCCAGAAACCGCAGTCATTCGACTGTGACCGGACAGGCAATACCCAGTGTCGCTCCCTGGCAGGCGACACCTTATTTCAGTAAATTGGAATGTTTCTGTTTCAACAAACAGACCCTGACTGGTACCCAAGAGACCGAAATGCCGCTGCGATTCAGGGTTTCAACAGATCTTCCTAAAGAGATCAACTCAGTGACCCTCTCCTACAGCTTCATGCGTTTGAAGGAGGGAGAGAATAAACCTGCAGATCTCCCACCGTTAATCGCGGCGAATCCTGATAACTGAAAAGCAAATACCATTCAATGACAATAAGATCTACAGCACAAAGGGGAGTAATACAATGTCGGTAAAGGAACATAGCGGGGATTACTTCTTACCCGATCCCAGTCCCTGGCCTGTTATCGCCATGGTCTCGTTGCTGATGACCCTGATTGGTGCTGCGCTGGCCATGAACGGGGTTGCAATCGGCCAGTTCATCGTCGTTGCCGGCCTGCTCCTCTTTTTCTACCTGCTCTATAGCTGGTTTAGGGACGTCATTAAAGAAAATCTGAGTGATTGCTACAACAAGCAGGTTGATACCTCGTTCCGGATGGGCATGTTCTGGTTTATTGCATCGGAGGTCTTTTTCTTTCTCAGTTTCTTTGGCGCCCTCTTCTATATCCGTAACATCGCCCTTCCCTGGCTCGGTGGCGATGGTTATCTCGGTGCTACCAATGAGATCCTCTACACCGGCTTTGAATCCACCTGGCCGTCACATGGTCCTGGTGAACTCGGTGGTGCATTCCAGCCCATGGGGCCCTGGGGTGTACCGGCGATCAATACCCTGCTTCTGCTCAGCAGCGGCGTCACCATCACATGGGCTCATTGGGGACTGAAGCTCGATAACCAGAAACAGCTGGTATGGGGCTTGATCGCCACCATTGTATTAGGCGTTCTGTTCGTCATCCTTCAGGCTTACGAATACGGTCACGCCTATGCGGAGCTGAATCTCACCCTTGAATCCGGTGCCTATGGTTCCACCTTCTACATGCTAACCGGCTTTCACGGCTTTCATGTCACCATGGGCGCGATTATGTTGATGGCCATGCTCGGACGAAGTTTGAAAAGCCACTTCAGCGCCCACAACCACTTCGCTTTCGAAGCTGTGGCCTGGTACTGGCATTTTGTTGACGTGGTCTGGCTGGGACTCTTTATCTTTGTCTACTGGCTGTAACTCACTGCGGCAAGATACCGTGTGGCTGTAGAAGACCGAAGTAGTACCCTACCATGAGGATAAGGAACAGCAGTAATGACAGTACCACTCTGATGGTCAGCGCACGAACTACACGCGTGCTGTTATTTCTGCCGTCGTCCTTGGCCATATAGTACATCCCCTGAAATAGGGAAAAGAGGATGAAGAAAAGTATCAGTAGCACCGGTAATTTGTAGATGATGTCCATGATCTCTCCTGATCCGGATTTGTGTATGATTAACCTGCCGAAATTGCAGCAACAGGAACAGATGACCTCACTATAGTTCTTATGACCAGTAGCACCCGACAATTTCGCGTCCATGCCATCCCCACAATAATCATGGTAATCCTGGCACCCCTGTTTTGTGGCCTTGCCATCTGGCAGCTCGACCGAGCAGAGCAGAAGCGTAGCCAAGGTGCATCACTGGAGATGCGGCGCAAGCTACCTGCACTTTCGTTGAGCGATACCTTACCTGATGCCGATGAGCTGGTTTTCCGTCATATCGTGGCCGAAGGTCACTATCTTAACGACAAGACCATCTTGATCGAAAACCGCAAGCATCTGGGTAAGACCGGCTACCACATTGTTACACCCTTACAACTCACAACAAACAAGCAGATTGTACTGATCAATCGCGGTTGGGTAGCCCATGACCAAATGAACGAAACTTTCCTTTCAGATTCCGGTGAAACCGTTACAGTGCATGGTGAGATTACTATCCCACAGCCTCCGGCCATCGAACTGGACCAGCGTAAAACAGAAACTACCACCACCCCCCGCTGCTGGCCGTACCTCACACTGGATCACTTTATCACCTGGTCAGGCCTCGATATCCTGCCTTTTATCGTTCTCCAATCAGCAGAAGATGAGAGCGGCTTTGTACGCCAATGGCCTCACCCCCGGGTTAGCGATATGATGCATATCGGCTATGCCATTCAGTGGTTTGCATTTGCCATAATCACTCTGCTGGTATGGCTGCGCCTGTCACTTCACACACCTGAGGAAACCGGAGCAACGACATGACCAGCGTAGCGAAAAACAGGAGTAAGCCGCCCCGTAGTCTGGCATCCCTGTGGCTGCTGATTGGCGTCTTCGCCCTGCCGCTGATGGCTGCCTGGCTGTTCTTTCTCAATCCTCAGTGGTTGCCCATAGGCCATACCAATAACGGTACCCTGATCACTCCTCCAAGACCTGTCGAGTCCCTGATGCTACAGACAGCGGAAGGCACCCCTTTCGACTGGCAGACACTGCAGGATATGTGGAGCATGACACTGGTCAGCGAAGGCGGTTGCGATGCCGCCTGCATTGAGATGTTGATCAATGTACGTCAGATCCGTCGCGCAACAGCGGCCAATCGACAACGCATAGCAAGAGTGCTGATCCTGCTACCCGATGCAGATGGTCGTATCACTACTCCGAATCTTGAAGGGTTAGAAGGTACCCAGTTGCTGATAGCCGACAAGCATCAGCGTACAGCGGTTGAGTCCCTGTTTCCGTTGCAGCTATCGGAACAGGCGATCCCCATCTTTCTAATCGATCCGCGAGGTGATCTGATGATGGTACACGACACCACAATAAATACATCCAAACAGATCCTGCAGGATCTGGAAAAACTACTCAAAGCCTCGCAAAGCTGGGCTAAAGGAGGTCAATATGGCCATCAGTAATATATCGACTCCGCAGTCTGTTACCTTCGCCTGGCAACACTACTATGAGATGACCAAACCCAAGGTCGTCCTGCTCATTGCCTTCACTGCTCTGGTCGGCATGCTGCTATCGAGCGACGGCATCGTACCCTGGCAGCCGCTGCTTTTCGGTCTGCTCGGTATCTCTCTGGCTGCAGCATCCGGTGCCGTCATCAACCACATAATTGACCAGCGTATTGATGCCATGATGGACCGCACCAGTTGGCGCCCCATCCCCAGCGGCCACATGGATACCCAGCACGCGATCAGCTTTGCTCTGGTGATGGGCGGCGTCTCCATGCTGCTGCTCTATTTTCTGGTCAATCCTTTGACCGCGCTACTCACCTTCTTTGCCTTGATCGGTTATGCCGTGATCTACACTCTCTACCTGAAGCGCAATACACCACAAAACATCGTCTGGGGTGGCTTGGCAGGTGCAGCGCCCCCACTTTTGGGTTGGACGGCAATCACGGGTGAAGTCACTACTGAG
>JAHXHU010000336.1 GCA_025656375.1 Candidatus Thiodiazotropha sp. (ex Ustalcina ferruginea)
GTGGACATAGTCGAAACCATAACGCCCTTTAACACAGAGTCGGCTGTTGTTCGCCGGTCCATCACGGCCGGTAAGATAACGTATCTGATTGTCACCAATATGGTAGGTAAGCTGGCAGCCCACACCGCAGTAGGGGCAGACGGAATCAATCTCCTTTTCTATCGCTTGCTGACCCAGGCCTTTGGCCGGCATCAGCGCGCCAGTGGGACAGGCCTGTACGCACTCGCCACAGGCGACGCAGCTGCTCTCTCCAAGGGGGTCTTGAATGTCGAACACGATGGTAGACGCACTGCCGCGTCCGGCATAACCGATCACGTTGTTGACCTGTTCTTCACGGCAGGCCCGCAAGCAACGGGTACACTGAATACAGGCGTCCAGATTGACTGCGATGGCGGGGTGGGAGAGGTCAGTCGCCGGTTGTCTGCGGCCAGGAAAGAGGGGTTTCCCAAGTTGCAGTTTCGTTAACCATTGGTCGAGTTCATTGGTTGGGCTATAGCGGGTTTCGGCGATATCGGATTGAAGCAGTTCCAGTACCAGTTTTTGCGCCTGTCGTGGACGTGCGCCGCTGCTGTTGACCACCATTCCCTCGGTGGGTGTTCGACAGCAGGAGGCTGCCAGGGTCCGCTCACCCTCGATTTCAACCATACAGGCACGGCAGTTGCCATCGGCTCGCAGTCCCGACTTGTAGCAGAGATGAGGAATCTCCGTACCGATACGTTGTGCGGTCTGTAGCAGGGTCTCACCCGAGACGGCACTGACCGGCTCGCCGTCGAGGATGAAATTGATTGCCTGGCTTGAGGGCAGAGGATTACTCGCCATGATCCTAGAATCCGCAGTTGAACATGGATTTTTCACAAATCCATGTAGCGTTTCAGAATACACCCAATGGGTGCGAGAAAAATGCATTATTTCATTTCGCATATCATTACCTTACGTTAGATATTAGCGGTCAACTGCGGAATCTAGGATGATCCAACTCCTCGGGAAAATAGCGTAAAACGCTCAACATCGGGTTGGGCACCGCCTGTCCCAGACGACAGATAGAGGCATCGATCATGACGTTGGAGAGCTCCTCCATCAGTGTTTTGTCCCACTGATTCTGTTCCATCAGTGCAACTGCTTTCTCGGTACCGACCCGACAGGGGGTGCATTGGCCACAGGACTCATGGACGAAGAAGCGCATCGCATTCAGTGCCGCTTCCCGGGCGCTGTCATGCTGCGAAAGGACGATAATGGCGGCTGAGCCGATAAAACAGCCATGGGGCTGCAGGGTGTCAAAATCGAGTGGAATATCGGCCAGCGAGGCGGGCAGGATGCCCCCGCAGGCCCCTCCCGGGAAGTAGCCATAGAGTTCATGTCCCTTCGGCATGCCATCACAATATTCATCTATCAGTTCGCGCAGGGTGATACCGGCCGGCGCCAGATGAACACCGGGCTTGTTGACCCGGCCACTGACCGAGAAAGTACGTAGACCCTGACGCCCGTGGCACCCCTGACCAGCAAACCAGTCGGCACCTTTTTCCAGCAGCTCCCTGATCCAATAGAGGGTCTCCATGTTATGTTCCAGGGTGGGACGGCCAAACAGTCCGACCTGGGCGACATAGGGTGGTCGCTGGCGGGGCATGCCGCGCTTACCCTCGATCGATTCAATCATAGCGGACTCTTCGCCGCAGATGTAAGCACCGGCACCCCGGCGCAGATGGATGGGAGGCAGGGGGTAGGGCGGGTCAGCCTGCAGACGTGTCAGCTCTTTTCTCAGCAGGGTCCGGATAGCGGCGTATTCATCACGCAGATAGATATAGATCCCGGCAATATCGACCACCCGTGCGGCGATCAGCATCCCTTCGATAAAACGGTGCGGGTCCTGCTCCAGGAGATGACGGTCCTTGAAGGTCCCTGGCTCACCTTCGTCGATATTGACCGCCATCAGGCGAGGGCCCGGTTGCTCCCGCAGGATGCGCCATTTGCGGCCGGCTGGGAAACCAGCGCCTCCCAGGCCTCTGAGATTGGCGTCCTCGAGAAGTTGGATGACCTGCTCCACTGGCATGCGTTGCAGATCATCGGACCCCTGGGTATTGATTCGACCAAGAAGATCATAACCGCCATCGGCACGATAAGCGGTGTAATCCCGGTAAGCGGGCATCTCAGGCTGTATACTGTTGCTGTCGACGAGCTGCTGTACTTTTTCGGCAGTGGCAGCGGCAATCTGATTCTTTCCCACCACCGCCACCGGTGCCTCCTGGCAGAAGCCTACACAGGGAACTCGTTGCACACTCACGCCATCACCCAGTGTGGTCTGCAGGTTATTGATCAGCGCCTCGGCACCGGCCAAAGAACAGGAGATCGAGTCACAGATTCGAACGGTCAGTGGCGGTGGAGCTGTCTCACCCTCTTTCACTAGATCGAAATGGTGATAGAAGCTGGCTACCTCGTAGACCTCGGTGGGTGAGAGGTTCAACTCTTGAGCAAGGGCCACCAGATGATCGGCAGTGATATGTCCCTGATTATCCTGGATACGATGTAGATGTTCGATCAGCAAATCGGCACGGCGTGGTGCATTTCCCAGCAGGTCTCTCACCTGACTCAATGCGGCCTGATTCACAGCGCGGCCTTTGGGGCGACCACGCCGCCGTCGATGTTTGGATTTGGTTTCTGTAGACAATCGCTCTATCTCTAGTTAATTCGGACAGCGGATAAGCAGTCATGGAGTGAAGTCAGATATTGCAAACAAGTAGAACGCAACTTGTGTGCCAGTATGAACTGAGTTGTCAGCTGAAATGTAAGCATGCGCCTTTGCGAGTCGGCGCGTTCTACAAAGAGTGGCATGTTTTTCTCATGGAAGATACCAACCCTAACGCCTGTATTCAGATCGGGCAGGGCTAAACAATCATTCTGGCGCTTTTCGTCAGGAATCACTCAAGCGTATCTGACCCTATGGACTCAGCTCTAATGACAAAACACAGGCCACGGGGTGATTTGAATAGGTGGCATACCTTAAGACTTCGAACCCTTGTTGTGTTCATATTGTTATGTCTTGACACTGGCATACTCCAGGCACAACCAAGCGGATTCATTGAAATCGCCTCTGGCATCTATCTGCGGCCAGGGATTCAGCAGAATTTTTCCTCACACAATCGAGGACACATCGCCAACATCGGTTTTATTGTGGGCCAACAGGCTGTTGCTGTGATCGATACCGGGAGTTCCTACCAAGAGGGGTTGGCCCTGCGCCGGGCGATCCGCGAAATCACAGCCTTACCCATTGAATACGTGATTCTGACCCATATGCACCCGGATCATACCTTGGGTGCAGCCGCCTTTGATCAGGATACACCGGTGTATATCGGCCATGCTCAGTTGAAGGATGCTTTGATCAGGCGGCAGACCTACTATTTGGATCGGCTTGAGGAGGTACTGGGCAGTACAGCGGAGGGAACCCGTCTGGCGCTGCCCTCAGCGGGTCTTGAGATCGACCAGGAGGTGAAGTTGGAGTTGTGCGACAGGATACTTGAGTTGCAGGCCTATCCAACGGCGCATACCAACAATGACCTGAGTGTCTACGACAGGAACAGCGGGACATTGTGGCTTTCTGATCTACTTTTTGTGGAACGGACACCCGTGGTGGACGGTAGCCTGTTGGGTTGGTTGAAGGTCATCGATTATCTGGACCAACGCGAAGCGATACCTGTAGTACCAGGGCATGGGCCGGTGGTCAATGAATGGAAAGAAGCCCTGGCTGACCAACGACGCTATCTTGAAGCACTGCTGTCCGGTATCCGTAAGATCGTCAGAAAAAACGGAACCATAGAACAGGCGATAGAGCGCGTGGGCCAGGAAGAAAAGGATAACTGGCTGCTTTTCGATGAATACCATGGCAGGAATGTAACTGCCAGTTTTGTGGAATTGGAATGGGAGTAGGCATAAATCCCACAGTGAATGGAGTGGTTTCAGGGTCTGAACTGTTTCCGCTTTTTAACTTCCAATTTGGAGGGTATGTGAGTTCGGCAAGTCGTGGATAAGCCTGGGCCCAATCCCTAATTTCTGAACCAGCTTGGCCAGCGCCAATCTGTCTCATATGAGGATTAAGTGAAATGACAACTGTTTCAAATTTGAAACACAATAAGGTGGTGCGAAAGGTCGTTCAGATTTCATTATTGACGTTTTTTTTATGCACTTTGATGATCACAACCTTATCCGCAGCGGAGACGGATGGACGCTGGCATGAGATCAAGACCTCTCTGTTCGGTGATCGGGCAATACAGAATGGTGAGGATGTGATCGGGCTGGAGACACCCTATCGCGCCCTGGATGCCGCGGTTGTACCGATCAGCATTGAGTCGAAGATTACACAGACCCAGGACAACTACATCAAATCACTCTACCTGGTGATTGATAACAACCCTTCGCCAATCGCTGCGATCTTTCATTTTCCTGGAAAGCATAATTGGCAGAGCCTTTCGACCCGGGTGCGTGTCAACGCCTATACCGATCTGCGTGTCATCGCTGAAATCAGTGATGGGAACATTTATATGGTGAACAACTATGTCAAGGCATCGGGGGGTTGTTCTGCACCTTCACTCAAGGACCCTGCTGCTGCTGCAGCGCATCTGGGGAAAATAAAGCTAAAATTGCCAATGGAATCCAGTTTAGGCAACTTGCTATCAACCCAGTTGTTGATCAAACATCCAAATAGCTCCGGACTGCAGTTCGATCAAATTTCCCGGCAATTCATCCCGGCAAATTTTATACGCACCATCCAGGTTACTTTTAATGATGAGGTTGTTTTCACCGCAGACTCTGATATCCCCAGCATCCATTTTGGGTTCAAGCCCGAAGAAGAAGGGGTATTGAAGGTAGAGGTTAAGGACTCCACGGGCCGGACCTTCAACCACAGTGTTGACTTGCCCAATCAGGAGAAGGGCTGAAAACATTGAACGGTGTAGAACACTTTATGGCTCTCCCCACCCTGTGGCTGGATAGAGTGTACGAATCTCAGCGATTCATTCCACCCTATCAGGGGGATATTGTCCGCCAATAAACGCGATTTAACGCAAATATTGCAAGCATATAAGACTTAGGTGTGGACACACACCCTATTCACCATGTCCGTTCGCTCTGGACTGCTCTATTTCATTGCCGGGATTATACCCTGCAAGACTCTCCGGTAAAAATCGCCTAACAGACAACGGTATTGCTTATCAGACTAAATTACGAGCCTGGTGAGAAATAATGGCTGTATTTTGACTGATCACAATCAGGATGCTGCACTAGTGAGTATCCCTATTCTGATTTGCGTTTATTCGCGTTCATTGGCGGACAATAAATGCTGAATTGTTGAATAAAGTCGTTATATATCTGTTCTTGCCCACTCGATCAAATTAGTGTTAACAGGCCCTAGAAACAACGAAGCGTCGACTCAGCCTGTACTTCCCTCAGCTTTGATACCGCCGTTTTGGACCAGTTGGAATTCGCGTAGATGGCATTCCGCCCGACCCCCGGCATCTGCTGAAGACGCAGTAACGTCTCGATCTGTTCGTATTCATCGTAGGGGATGGATTTGGCGATAAAATCGATACTGCAGGAGCATTTCCGCAGCATTTCCGGGGTCTGTCCATTTGACGCCATACAACCGATGACATAATCAACGATGATTGAGGTTGGATAGGCCAGTGTCTGTTCCTGATCCTTGCGGGATTCATCCGCAACGGCCAGGGAGCAGAAGAGCTGGCCGATAGACAACAGGGGTGGAAAGTAGCTTCTGAAAGACATTGTAACTAACCTCATCGTGTTCTTGATAATCGGATCATTCTTCAGCTCGCAGGTGTGAGTTTTTGGAATGTCATCGCTTCATCGATTGCTGCACTTTTTCCGCTTTCGTCCGGTACGACAGTATGGATACGATAGATGCCGCCAGGGACCTGATCAGAGAATGTGATTTCGTAACGCTTATTGATATACATTTTGAAGTTGGTAACTGCATTCGGATCTGCGATGAAGGGTGTGACAACCACTTCAGTGCCGTTTACCTCCTTTCCATCAAAGGTGATTGTAATATCACGTATCTCTGTGGGCTGTTTGAAGGAATCCCGAATTCGGTTTCTAAAATAGCTATTCGATCCACCGCTATCTCTGCTCATACGGGAGATATCCCGCTCCATAAAATGGATGATCACAGGATTACCGGTATAACCGACAGCAGGGGAGAAATCGATATGGTGAGGACCGCTGAGGAAATCGAATTCCTGGTTTCGCTGACTTTCACCTACTACATCTGTAACCGTCACTTTAATCTTGTCGGTGAAACTTCCCGCACCTTTTGTGACACTTGAAAAATTGTAATTCAGACAGCTTCCCTTAAAGACACCCTGCAGGTGATCTTTAATAAACATCAGTTGCTGTGCTCTGTTGAGTTCAGCGGGAGGTGCTGCCTCGGCTACGAATACAGATGCCATGATCAACAGTAGCATCACAAGGGTGACGGCTTTATAGTGACGATACATTGAATAAGGTCTCCTCAATTCTTCAAGCAACAAGATCTATAGTAACCCATGCAGCGTCATGCAAAGAACGCATAGTCAAGGGATGATACGTGCAGAACTCTCTGTATCCTTCAATATACAATAGCGATGTTTGCCTTGTATTTTCTACATTTCTGAACAGATACCAGTCAGCTAAATAGATTTCGCAGCCACCCGAAAAACCCCTTTGCCTGGACCAGTGTGTGAGCTGTTACCTGGGCCGGTACCGGTTTGCGTGATGGATTGGCAATTCTTGGTGTTGCTGTACGAGCCATTGAAGGATGATATTTCAAGCTGGTGATGTGGTGACGTCTCAGGACTGAGTCCGTAGGTGGTGTCTGCAGGCAGATCTGTCGCTTGAGTTCATTGTCTGATTCAAAATGGCGTTTCAGTACAGAGTCTTCTGGAAAGGTTGGAATCGTCATGGATATCTCCTCCTCGGTGTATGTTGTTATACAAATCTAATGCCCCCCGGCTATAAACACGCCGAATGCGCGGGGGCTCTCTCCGGTTGGAATGCGGTTGATAATTTCCGGTTTTTCCGTGTCCAGAACAACCAGCTCGTTAGTGAACCAATTGGCGATATAGACACGTCCGTCTGTAGGGTCGGCGATGATACCTTCTGGAAATTCACCTACTTTTAACCGGCGGATCTCCCGTAACTTATTTGCATCGATGACTGAGACTGAGTTGTCATGCTGATTGGTGACGAACACCCGTTGGCTGTCAGGTGTCACTGCGATACCGTAGGGTGTGCTGCCAACCGGTATGGTGGAGATGACTTTAAGTGTCTCCAGATCAATGACACTCAGGTCATTGCTTGCCACATTAGCCACGTAGAGGCGTTTTCCATTACTGTCCATACGGATACCAAAGGGACGCTTGCCCACTTCAATCCGTTTTAGCACCTGGTTCAGGTGGGTATCAACAATGGAAATAGTGTTATCGTCACGCTCTGCCACATAGAGCCGTTCGCCATCCATGTTCACTTCAAGCCCAGAGGGCGAATCACCGACGGGTATCTTTGCCAGTATCGATAGGTCTTCCGGGTCGAGGACATACACCAGATCCTCATACCAGTCGGCTACGTAGACACGGCTCCCATCAGGATTTACACCAATTCCAAGTGGACCCTGTCCGACCTGGCTGTGGGTAATCGTTTTGAGTTTAACCCCGTCCAGAAGATAGATTTCACGACTTTCCGGATTGGTCACGTAGATGCGCTTACCGTTTTTGGAGACGTCAACCCCAGCAGGCTTTGAGCCGACCTGTAAGGTTGCAGTCAGGCGTGATTCCACCAGATCGATCACAGAGACCGAATCATCACCCTGATTGGTTATAAAGGCATATTGTGCTGCAGAGCCTGGGGTACTTATCAGCAGTGCAATCAGGACCAGTAACAACGCCACACATCGGGTTGAATGGTTGAGTTGTATCTGAATCTCGTTTTGCATGGTCTGGCCGGTTATTTTATGAGCCCTGTTCCAGCAGTTTCTTCAGATTCGACAGACCGCTCTTGTAGACGCCGGTCACCGCATCGACAGCTGCTTGATCGCTCGCTGAGCGCCATGGAAGGCTGAAAGCCGAGGCGGTTAGTCCCCGGCAGCCGTGAGGCGAGACTGTAGACCCGCCGTGCCTTGCGCCAG
>JAHXHU010000373.1 GCA_025656375.1 Candidatus Thiodiazotropha sp. (ex Ustalcina ferruginea)
TGTTCGTACTGCTCAATCCTGCGTGGGTTCCGGACGTTGTGAGCAGTCCTGCACCAATGAACACAAAATCCACCGCAAGCTGATCAACAATTTCCTTGATGAGATGCACCGCCCTGCCCTGCCCTATAAATTCAAATTCAAGGTCTCCGGATGTCCCAATGATTGCATGAACGCCATTGAACGTGCCGATTTTGCTGTGATAGGTACCTGGCGTGATGAGATGCAGGTGGATCAGCATGTGATCAAGGAGTATGTCGCAAAAAAAGGGCGTAAATACATTGTTGATAATGTCATAGCCCGTTGTCCTACTCATGCATTATCTTTGAATGACAATGACACACTCAGTGTAGATGATCGCAATTGCGTACGCTGCATGCATTGTTTGAATGTCATGCCCAAGGCACTCTCTCCAGGAAAGGACCGGGGCATCAGTATACTGATTGGTGGCAAACGTACCCTGAAAATCGGTGATCGCTTCGGCACCATCATTGTGCCTTTTATGAAACTGGAAAATGATGAGGATTATGAACGCTTGGTTGAACTCTCTGAGGAAGTCATCGATTTCTTTGCTGAGAATGCCCTGGAACATGAGCGCATTGGAGAGATGATAGAGCGAATTGGACTGGCTAATTTTCTTGATGCTCCAAGTATAGAAATGGATCCCAACATGATCGTACATCCACGGGAAAATTCATACGTCCGCACTGACAGCTGGAATGAAGAGGCTGCCAAGTGGATTGAACGCCAGTCAAGCGGCAAGCATAGCGCTGATGCAGCATAAGGAGAAAAATTCATGCCACACGTAGAACGCAGAACCCCGATCGAAAGCGGTTGCCCGGACGGCATTCAGTATATGCATCCTGTCATGCAGAAAAATTTCGGTCAGTGGAAATACCATGATGATCCAAAACCTGGCGTACTACGACATATCGCAAACAGCGGTGAAGCGATCTGGACAGTACGTGCCGGGACTCAACGGATACTGGATCTGTTTACCCTACGCAAACTTTGTGAAATCGGTGATCAGTTTGCTGATGGCTATGTACGCTTCACTATTCGCAGCAACATAGAATTCATGGTAGCGGATGGCGAAAAAGTTGAACCTCTCATTCAAGCACTGGAACAGAATGGTTTCATCGTCGGCGGCACCAGAAACTCAATCACTTCCATTTCACATACACAGGGCTGGTTACATTGTGATATTCCAGCTACTGATGCATCCGGTGTAGTCAAATCGATGATGGATCAACTGATTGGAGAATTTCGTAACTGGAATATGCCAAATCGTGTCCATATCACTACCTCATGTTGTCAAATCAATTGTGGAGGACAAGGCGATATTGCGATCAATATCCAGCATACCAAGCCACCTAAAATCAATCATGACCTGGTAGCCAATGTCTGTGAGCGTCCATCTGTAGTGGCTCGCTGCCCCGTTGCCGCAATTCGACCCGCCATGGTCAACGGCAAACCATCACTGGAAGTGGATGAACGAAAGTGCGTCTGCTGTGGCACCTGTTACCCACCTTGCCCGCCGATGCAGATCAATGATCCTGAACATTCAAAATTAGCCGTTTGGATTGGTGGTAACCACTCCAACGCCCGCAGCAGGCCAACCTTCCAAAAACTTGTCGCTGCAGGGATACCCAACAATCCACCACGTTGGCCGGAAGCAACAGCCATCGTCAAACGGATAATAACAACTTATCAAACGGATGCTCGTGATTGGGAACGGATGAGTGACTGGGTAGAGCGCATCGGCTGGCCTCGCTTCTTCGAATTGACCGAACTACCCTTCACCAAATTCCATATCGACAACTGGCGCGGTCAGCAAAAGAGCTTGAATGCATCGAGTCATTTACGGTTTTAAAAACTGTGGTCTGCGCGGTACAAACTCAGTGTGCCATTGCAGCGATTATTATTTTGTTCTACCCCTGACAGGGTGGGTAGATCATACGAATCATGACGAGTCATTTTGCCAGTTCAGGGGATTTGTCCGCAAATGAACGCGAATTAACGCAAATACAAATAGGGATTTCCTCTCGCGTGACATCTTGACTGTAATCAATCAAATAATTCGAATATTTTCATGTCAGGTTCTTGACCCAGACTGATAAGTTCAAGTGAGCATGGCACATTTTCAACCTGTGACAGCGTTAAAAATAGAGCATTTGCGTTCATTTGCGGAGACACAGTAATGAGTTGTTGAATAAAAACTGTTGTGTGTGCCCGATCTTACTCACTCGATCGTGGAAGAGCCATTATTTTATCAACAATGGCTTTTGAGGGTTTCACACGGGCTAAATAGGTCTAAAATGTGTGGTGTTCGAAGTACTACACATTGATGAAGCTATTGGTATTCTATGACCTCCAAGGCCACCCCCATAGAGCGATTGCGAAATATCGGCTTGATTGCCCATATTGATGCAGGCAAGACCACAACCACGGAACGCTTTCTCTATTACGCGGGCCGCACCCATCAACTCGGTTCAGTCGATAGCGGTACCACCGTCACTGATTGGATGGATCAGGAGCGTGAACGGGGTATTACCATTGTCGATGCTGCAGTATCCGCTTTCTGGAATGATTACCAGATTAATCTCATCGACACACCGGGACACATCGATTTCACAGCAGAGGTGCAACGGGCCCTGCGCGTACTGGATGGGGCCGTGGTGGTGTTCGATGCTTCACAGGGCGTTGAACCCCAGAGCGAAACCGTTTGGCGACAAGAGGATCGATACAATGTCCCCCGCCTCTGCTTCATTACCTAAAAAACGGTGGAATTTCTCCAGTGCCTGCACCAAGGCATAGTTGGTGGGTATCCATACCGGACCACGCCAGTTGGAGTTTCCACCAAACAGGCCACTCTCCGATTCACCAGGTAGATAGCCAATACCTGTCTGCCCTATTCCCGGCAGATCGCCGAGATCCTGGTAGTGTTCATGTAGCTTGCTGAGACTGCGCACCCCATAGGGAGAAAGAAATTCATCTTCGTTTAGGAGAGGATTTAGAATGCGTGGCAGCATCGTGTGATCGACCAGTGCCAGAAGGTGTTCTCCTTGATCATTTTCCCAATCGGGACAGGCACAGACGTAACTGCCCTGGAACAACCCCTTCTTATGCTTTTTAAGCATTTGTTGAAAACGTGGCACGTTTGCCAACAAACGATTATCCACTACCTCGGTGGCAAATAACGGGATCAGGCCGACCCATGAGTAGACATCAATACGATGATGGGAACCGTCTGGTGTAATCAGCAGATCTTTGAAAAAACCGGCATCAAGGTCCCACAGCGATGGACCGTTTTCATCACCACCGCTAATCGCTTTACCGATGGAGAGAAACTGTTCATAGCACTGGATTGCAATATTCTCATAGTCGTTATCCTCGATTGCCAGCTCCAACGCCATCACAGTCATGTTCAGTGCAAACATGGCCATCCAACCCGTGGCATCAGCCTGCTTGACCGTATGACCGGGAGGCAAGGGTTTAGAGCGGTCGAAGACGGAAATATTATCGAGTCCAAGAAAACCGCCTTCAAACAAATTTTGGCCCTGTTTATCCTTGCGGTTGATCCACCAGGCGTAGTTAAGCAGCAGTTTATGAAATATCCGCTGCAGGTAGCGTCTATCCCCTTCCCCTCGTTGAACACGTTCTGCCCGATAGACCTTTAATGCCCCCCAGGCATGTACGGGCGGATTCACATCGCCAAAAGCCCATTCGTAGGCAGGAATCTGGCCGTTAGGATGGAGGTAGTGCTCACCCAATAGCACCTCGATCTGCTGTTTAGCAAAATCCACATCCACCAGGGCCAGGGCAACACAGTGAAAGGCCAGATCCCAAGCGGCAAACCAAGGATACTCCCAGGCATCCGGCATCGATAGAATATCCGCAGCTCGCAGATGTCGCCATTGATGGTTGCGCCCACCCTTGCGCGTTGCAGGTGGTGCCTGCTGGTCACCCATCAACCAACGCTGCACATCGAAGTGAAAGAACTGCTTACTCCAGATCATGCCTGCCAATGCCTGGCGCATGATTTTGTGATCCTCCAATCCACCCTCTGGCAGCAATTCATCATAAAAAATATCCGCCTCCGAACGACGCAGGGCAAACACCTTCTCGATCTCTTTGAAGGGATGATCCAGGGAGTCCGCACTGAGCACCAGATCGATCTTTTTCGTTTCATCGCCACCCACCTTGAACCGATACCAGGCTCCAAACTTGGTCCCACTTCTGTCTGGATTGATTACGGTGGATTCCCCATTCACGATCAAGCGATGAAAGGCATCTTTCACATAGGGAGTGGATAGTGGCTGGCCCCAAAGCCTCTCAGTATTGGACTCATTCTCTGTGAACAGCAACTCAGCCTGCTGTTCACCGTATAGCTGATAGCTTCCCAGCTCACTGTGTTCAGCCTTCACAGACCAGTTTGCCCCGACAGGGGGTTCATCGAGATGCAACTTTGGCTTGTCAATGGCATCTCCCCATGACCAGCTATTGCGAAACCAGAGCTGCGGTATCAGATGCAGTTCAGCGCTTTCGTCAGAACAATTCAGAAGGGTGATGCGGATCTGTATCCGGTTAGCGGAGACCTTGGCATAACAGACATCCACATCCCAATAGCGGTGTTCGTTAAAAACAGCACTATCGAGTAGATTGAAAGGGGGGGTCGAGTCGGCTGCGATGGCGGTTTTCCTCAACCAGTCGTGTATAGGGATAGACTGATTGGGGATATTTATAGAGATAACGCAACCAGCTATGACTCGGCAGTGCATCCGTGTAGAAATAGTACTCTTTAACATCCTCTCCCCGATTGCCCTGATTACCTGTCAGGCCGAAGGCACGCTCCTTGAGAATCGGATCATTTCCATTCCACAGTGCCAAGCCAAAACAGAGTCGCTATTTCTCATCACTGATACCACCGAGTCCATCTTCATTCCATCGATAGGCCCGGGAGCGGGCCTGGTCATGATCAAAATGTTCCCAGGAGGTACCATTGGAGCTGTAGTCTTCACGGACAGTGCCCCAAGCGCGTTCAGAGAGATAAGGCCCCCATAGTCGCCAATCCGCCTCCCCCTGCCGCTGTTGTTCAAGTCGTATGCGTTCCTCATTGAGCTGCTGATGATTCAGGCTCATGATCTCTCCTGCTTATTCATTGTAATAAGTGCATGTCCGGACAACTACTGTCAATTAAAGTCAGTCAGTTGCTTCGCTTCGCCTGCTCAAGCCGCCACCAGGCTTCCAATATGCAGGCCACCGACCAGGCCTGGGATGGCGCACCTCTCGGCTCATGCGGCGGGTCACCATCGAAGATTTCACTGATAGTACCAACACCCTCATCACTCAGATGATCGGCTAGTGGTATCAATCGCTGCTGGGCTGCAGCCGCATCACCGGTCACACGAAATTCCGCCAGTGCGTAGTGTCCCAACAGCCAGGCCCAGACCGTACCCTGATGATAGGCACCATCACGATCGGCAACCCCACCTTTGTAGTGACCACAGTAAGCCTTGTCACGGAGACTCACCGAGCGCAGTCCATAGGAGGTGAGTAGTTCACGACCACACAGGTTTACGACATCCCGACAGGTTGATAGTGCAAGTGGTGTATGTGACAAACTGACCGCCAGGATCTGGTTAGGACGCACTGCTGTATCACTCCCCATCGGCCCGTCAATCAGATCATAGAGCCCCTCACCACTACCTCGTTGGAAACGTTGGAAGCTCTTGTACACGGCCTCTGCTGCACCACGATAGGGTTGTTCAGGTTTGGCTAGGCGCTTAGAAAAGTCAGCCATGATAAAGAGCGCGTTGTACCAGAGCGCATTGATTTCGACGGGTTTACCAATCCGAGGCGTAACAACCCACTCACCTACCTTGGCATCCATCCAGGTCAACTGTACACCCGGTTCACCTGCACTTAGCAGATGATCTGTCGGATCCATGCCAATCCCATAACGAGTTCCCTTGAAGTGCCAATCGATCATCTTCTGCAGTACCGGAAAGACCTTTTCAAGGGTTCGCTGATCGTGTGTGGCATCCACGTAGACTCGCCAAGCCTCAAAGTACCAGAGGGCAGCATCGACCGTGTTGTATTCCGCCCTCTCCCCTGCCCCCGTAAAGCGATTTGGCAGTTGTCCATGATCGGCAAGATCCGCGTAATTAAGTAGGATTGAACGGGCAATGTCGCGACGCCCGGAGGTGACCGTCAAACCAGGCAGGGAGATCATCGTATCCCTGCCCCAATCACCGAACCAGGGATAACCGGCAATGACCGAGTCCCCTGTTTTTCCCGACGGTAAGGGTCGTTGTATCAGAAAGTCATCCGCTACCAACAACAATTGACGAATCCAGTCGGGGGCAGCAGTAAAAAGATCACCATCACCCCCATTAATAAGCAATGCATCCCGATCGAAAAAACGCTGCATAGAAGCCGCCAGATTGAAGCTGGTAGTCGGCTCCAGCGTCACGGCAAAACCACTCCACTCCCCGGGTTCAAGTTGATAGATCAGACGACCGACAGAAAGATTATTATCAACAGATGCAAGTCCACGCGCCTCTTCACCTTGCAGTTGAAAACCCTCGTATCAATGTTGCCATGGCTCAATGCTGGCCGATGTGGTGTGTAGATAAAGGCTATCGCCTTCTGGCCATTCGATGGTCAGGCCATTCTCCGATTCGGTTACCGAGGCGGTGGTATCTCTGATGTGCATATTGCCATGGTGATCACGCCGATTGGCCAACAGATTGATACTTAAACTGGCTGAGGCATCACCACCTGTCATGCGATAGGCTACATAGGTAGTCATTTGCCCCCACTCCATCCAAATGCGCATTTCAAGGATTAAATGACCGAAGGCGAAACGCCATACCGGCATGCGGCCCTCTAAATGAAAGCTCTCTATATTGCGATAGCCGGGAGGATCGATCACACCACCAAACCAGCGATTAGTGAACAGTGGCCATTCTCGACCATCCACACGTAAAGTCGCATCAGCCTTAGCCATCATAAGATGTCGATCGAGCGCACCAGACAGTGGGGCAACCAGCAAGCCATGGTAGCGGCGTGTCAGACTGGTTGCGATATTGCCCGCTGCATAGCCCCCCCTGCCATTGGACAACAGCCACTCACGACGTTCAGCTTGCTCTAGATCACCGCAACAATCACGACCAAACCTGATCTGTTTCAACCTATTAGCCACCTTCTCTGAACCCTGGATAGAGGGTCATGCCTCCGTCGATAAAAAGGGTTGTGCCCGTCACATAGTCCGACTGGTCTGAGGCGAGCCAAACCGTCGCCTTTGCAATATCAGCAGGCTCTCCGATACGTTCATAGGGGATCAGTTTCAATAGAGAGGCTTCCGCTTCAGGCGTTTCCCAGGCATTCCGGTTAATTGGTGTACGGATCGCACCCGGTGCAATACCATTGACCCGAATCTTCAGATGGGCCAACTCCTGGGCAACACTCTGCATAAACATCATCACACCTCCCTTAGAGGCGGCATAATTGACATGCCCAGCCCATGGAATGACCTCATGCACAGACGACATGCAGACTACTTTACCCGCCGCACAAGAGAGTTCCGGGACCACCCCACGCCGGGCAAACACGGGTACAGAGAAATTGGCCGGTCAGATTGACCTCCATCACCTTGTTCCATTGAGAGAGTGTCATATCAACAAAAGACGCATCACGTTGGATGCCTGCATTGTTGACAATAATATCGATACTCCCCCATGCCTCGATCATACGACTAAACATCGATTGCACATCACTTTCATTACTCACGTCAGCGTAGAGCGCCATGGCCTGACCACCCGACTTTTCGATTTCATTGACCAGCTTTATCGCGTCAGGTTCATTAACAACATAGTTTATAACCACCTTTGCCCCTGCCATTGCCAGACCACGTGCCACCGCAGCACCTATCCCGGAATTTGCGCCAGTAACCAATGCCCGTTGCCCTGTCAATGGTCCTTTGTTCACCTCACTCATATCCGCTCCTTCACAGTTTTTTCCTTTAGTCCTATCCTAGTCGGATTTGAGGCATAAGGCATGCCCTGGTAATCCCCCCAAAAAATAACGGGGTTCAAAAGTAGAATTTTCCAATTATGATTACGAAAAGGAGAATCTACAATGAAGAAGTCCC
>JAHXHU010000088.1 GCA_025656375.1 Candidatus Thiodiazotropha sp. (ex Ustalcina ferruginea)
GCGGGACTTCTTCATTGTAGATTCTCCTTTTCGTAATCATAATTGGAAAATTCTACTTTTGAACCCCGTTATTTTTTGGGGGGATTACCGGAGTGCGACTGAAATAGTATTTACTCCACGAATAATAACAAGCGTACGGTTGACTGTTGACCAGGTCAAGTCCCTCAAGTATTAATATAGGATTGGCTGAGATTGAGGTTTATGCAAGCCCTTAAAGCTCGTGGCTGACCACAATGGTATCCAGACGGATATATAGCGTATTGTTCCACTATTTGTCATAGCAGGGTGCGGTAGTGACGTACCCTGCGTCTACTGTTTTACGTAAAACCTCTTGTCTAGCAAGTATTCGTTAAAGCAGGTCTATCGTTTGGCACTTCACGTTCAGTATTAGGACATTATACTGGTTGATTAGATGGCTCGCTTATTCAGAGAGTTGCGAGTTGAATGAATTACCCTATTTTTTCCAATCTATTTTTGTCCGTATGGTGGAAAATGGCTTCATTGACAGGTATCCATAACTGCGTATCTTCCTCATAGCTGAATGAATGATCATCATGGATTGTTATATCCAGTAGGTACTTTTTTGTTTTATAGGTTTCATCCAGGTATTGATTGGACAATATCCCGTAAGTTTCTGAACCGACATCAGCAGGTAGATGAAATATCCACCTCGGTATAGCCTCCAGCATTGATCAGCACACCACGTGGAACCATGAAGCAGCGCATGACCTGTTTTCTATCTTTATCCCATAACCAGTAGCCAAGTTCTTCATGATATGGATCACTCTCATTCAGGCGCCAAACTGTCGTTGAATAACGGAGGCCATAAAGCACCTGTGGACCATTGTTCACAGGACCAAGTGGTTCAAAAACCACCTTTTCACGATATTTGGTTTCAGTCTCCTTGCTGTGAATTCTAGCTACGTCGATACCTTTCTCACCCTCCCATATCCCGGCCAGAGGTACTAGTGGGCCGAGATTGGCAATAATGTCACTATTCATGTCTGTTCATTAAAAAAATCATATATAGAGAGTCACACAACAAGATCACTTCCTATGCAAGTTGGCGGTGCTCATCTGACAATTACTTTGTTGATAGTGAAGAACGATATCATGCTGATGTCAGTGAAAGCACTGATTTCTATCAATAATCTATTTTTATAATTGATGTGATTACTATTATCACACAGGTAGACAATCTGTAATACGACAGTCAAATGGGTGCCTGAATATTTTCTTAGTTAAGCTGGTCTAGGACTGATACTTATGTACCTCTTGCTGTAAGGTACTTCCCTTAGTTCCTGGTACATGCGGTCTGAAAGCATACTCTTTATTTATCTAATCATCATTCCAATCCCGAATCAGAAACGAAAAGAGTGCTGTTCTCCTATCATTATCCCTGAGCACGATAAGTACCAACATATTTACTCGTGCTATTTTGATGGTTGCTTCATTGTATGTAGATAATTGATTCCGATATCAGTGTAAGAACCAAATCTAAGGAATACTACAAGGGTCTGGAAAACGCGCCAACTAGCTGCCTGGTTCAATCTTCTGTAACTGCTGTTTCATCTCCAATGCCCGTGCTTTATACCCAGGTGCCAATGAATGGTTGGGATCCAACTCAATAATCTTATTCCAATACCCGATAGCCTCATCCAGTTCCTGTTTGCGAAACAACTGCATTGCCTGCCGATGGTAACTGTCGGTCAGTTTATCTCTTGTCATCAGTTGTGCATCTTTGGCAGCTGTATTGTCAGGATCGTAAGTCAGTACCTGTGCATAGGTCTGGTAGGCCTCTTCCAACTTGCCTGCGTTTTGTTGGTCCTGTGCATTTTGAAAGAGCTTCTGTGCCTCGATCTTATCCTCAACCAGAATCAGTTTATTGATCGCTGCTTCATCGGAGGAGTCGAGAATAATTAGTTTTTCCAGTGTTTCACGAGCATCATTCAGATTGCCCTGATTGATTTGTTGATCAGCATACTCGTTATAATAACTGGCCAACAGTAATTGGATTTCCTTGGATTGAGGATAATTGCTGCTTTCACTCTCCAGCTGATAGATTGCAGCGTCAAGGCCGCCATCATTACGTAGTCCTTTGGCTGAGTCTGCGATCGCTTGTGCAGTTGCTGGTTCTGTGGGCTCATCTGCCGCCTCTTGTAACGCTTCAGGTTGAGCATCAGTCGTTTCGGCCGGTACCACCTCCTGGGGCTGCATGATAATTTCTGGACTCGAGGTTGCCATCTCCGGTGACTCTGTCATGGATTGGGGTTCATCTGATACTGGGTCAGAGACAGCCTCAGGTTTGGGCTGTGATTTCTTTGGCTTAGGTTTGGTTTTTTTTCTATCCGGCATTACACCCGGTACTCTGATGCGCTGTCCTGGTGCAAGTTTGCTGGGATTGTCCAGTTTGTTGTACCGGGCCAGGATGACAAACTTCAATGGGTCATTGAGAAACTTTTTTGAGATAATCGAGAGGGAGTCTCCCGATTCTACGTCATAGAAAAAACTCTTTAATCCGAGGTACTCAATCGGATCGGCTTCCATCTGTTGGAGAAGGTTGGTGGCAATCTGCAGGGTGGGTTTTTCCTGTAAAGCCCAAGTGAGCTGGTTGTGTGCATTTTCGTAATCCCCATGCTCCAATTGTTGCAGTGCTTTGCGTACCCGTTGCGAGGGAGTCAGCGAGTCAGTCGGTTGCGGGATTGTCTGCACCTCTTCCTGGGGTTCGGGTTCGACCGGTTCCGGCTGCTTGCGTGGGCCTAAGGCTTCACAGCCGATAATGATAAGGGTAAAGAGGGTGATGATGAGGATTCTTGCGAAATCTTGAGTGTTCCTTTTTACATCTTTCACAGCATTTTTACTCATTTTGAATAGGTTAGATCCCAGCTGAAATAATCAATTTGCTCAATATAGCAGATCATGTTTCACCGGGCGTGGCAAAGCCGGCTGATTGGGCCTGTACTAGAACCAGTGTGACATTATCCCGGGCACCCCGATCCATGGTCAGATTGATCAGTTTTTGTATCGCTTCCTGGAAACTGTACAGACTCAATATTTCAGCAATTTCAACATCCCTGACCTCTTTGTTCAAACCGTCACTGCAGAGCAGGAACAGGTCACCATCACAGGGCTCGAAGATCTCTGCTTCCAGCTCCAGCTCTTCAGTGGTGCCGACAGCACGGGTAATGTAGTTAGCGATGGGGGATTGTTCAGCCTGATCGGAGGTGACTATGCCCTGCTCGATCAGCTCTTCGACCTGACTGTGATCACGGTTGAGTTGCTTCAGTATCCCGCGGCGGTAGAGATAGATTCTGCTGTCTCCTGCCCATTGGTAGATGCAGTAGCCTTGATAGGCGAGCAGTGTCACCACGGTGGAACCGATGATTTCGCCTCCCCGTTTTTCAGATTCCAACTGGAGTTGGTGGTTGACCTGCTGCAGGCGTTGCTCGACATCGCTGGCCAGTGAACCAAGCGAGTCGCCCGGGTTGGTCGATTTGAGTTCGCTGACGATCATGCCTGACGCAAGATCGCCAGCGGCATGGCCTCCCATGCCATCTGCAACTGCCCAGATTCCCAGGTCGGCCCGGTCGAGGCAAGCGTCTTCATTGATCGAACGTACCTTGCCTTTATCGGTCAGGTGGGCAGAAACCCAATAGAAATTGTTCAGACTCATTGAGACTGGGGGGCTTCAGAAGGCGTAATTCCCATGGTGTAGGTGCCGGTCTCGATCTCATCCCAGCCGTGTTGTTCCCAGGTGCCGTCGATCAGTGCACAGTGCACTGGCGCCCTTGATCTGGGGAAGTCCCTGACAGATTAACAGAGAGGGGGAAATGCGCTCTGAACCCTGGGTCCACCACAGGCTGTAAGCGAACAGCAGCTTCTTCATCAGGTGCGGAAGAAACAGGGGATAGAGGGTACGCATCGAGGATTGGTCATCCAGATGGGCATGCCAGGCATTATTCAACGGGGTGGAAGCAATTTCTGTCTGTATGGGCAACGCCTCCCGCTCTGGGTTCGGCACGCCCACCGAGCGGAGTTGTTGTTCGAGTGACTCCATATGGAAACCATCTTCAAGGCAAGAGAGCGCGAGGCTCTCCATCCGAGCAAACCAGGCTTCAGACTCCTCCATGAACAGAAAAAGGTTGGATTTGGGGTCGAGTTTTGCCGCCAGGGTGAAGGGATAGTAGCGTCCTACCCGATCCACACTCGGCATCAGTACCCCAGCCCAGCCGTGCTCGCCACAGATACCAGGGGTCAGGGCAAAGCGCCACAGGGGGCTGGTGAGATAGTTCTCCAGCCAGAAATCCCCAAGCTGCTCACGGCTGTTGGCGATCGCCTCCTGCATCCAGGTCTCCCAGGGAGCGATGAAGCCCCGTGGCAGACGCCGGGTTACGAAATCGCCCAGGGATGGGATCTTGCCGTAGAATCCTGGGAAGTCTTCAATTTGTGTTGTATTTAGAGTCTGTTCGGACACCGGAAGTCTACCAATTCTCGAAGCTGGAAAGGATTAAGAGCACCACTGGCGCGCAACATGAAACGGGATTTACGTCCACCGACATTGAACTCCACGCTGATCGTTTCGGGAGAGTCGGTGGCAGTGGTTTTTGCCTGGTCGATGATACGGAACCAGCCCCAGGGTCCACCCTCTGTCATGCCAGAGGGCTTATCTCCTGCAGGGGGTGCAAGCAGGATCTTGGTATCGCTGATACCGGAATCATCCGGCCAGGTCAGTCTGTTCCAGCGGGAGGGTCCGTGATTGTATCTGACCCGCTGCTGATTGAGCAGCAAGGTGATCTGGGTAATGGTCGTGTCCATACTCACGGGCTTGATCTCAAAGTTGATCTTTGGCTCCTGACCGCTGCTACTGAAGAAGGCATCACGAATCACAGCGGCCCGTTGAAATTGTCTCAGGGTGCCGGTCGGTATTCCCAGTGCTCGGTTACCTGCGGCATTCCATCGCCAGCTCCGACGGGAGGTATCGACAAAATCGAGGAGATAGGTATTGAAGAAGTTATCCATCATCCCACCCGGCCCGAAAAAGCGCCCGAAATCACTGATGGTCACCTCTCTGCTACTGCTGTGATCGAGAGGGTAACGACCTGCCAGACTGCGCTGACAGAAGGGGAGCAACTGGGTGTTCCAGACTGAGTTCAGATGGGACCTGACCCCGGAAACTGTCAAATCGGAGCTACCGTCCGCCAGTGAAGTGAGCATATCAGCCAGGGGACCCGGTTGTCGCTTGGCCTCCAGTTTGAGGCGGCTGATGACATTACCACCGGCGGAGGGGTCTCTGGCAACATTGAAGGCCTGGTTGGACTGATTGCCAGCAGATGCAATGGAACTCATATGGGCATACAGTTCATTCAGCATCTCCAGGGTCCTTTCAAGGGGTGCCTGCTCACCCTCCTGGGTTTGGATCATCCGATTCAGGTCGGCAAAGTGTTGATCGACCGGGGTCGTCAGCAGAGAGTCTTCTGCTTTGTCACTCGATTCATCCGGTGCGACTTGCAGGATCGAAGCGAGTCGGAGAGTGATCCCCGAGCTGTTCTTCTCCACCAGTTCGGCAGCCTTCTTCGCACCAGCTGCCAGGCGGGATAGGGTGGTCTGCTCCTGAATCAGGGTGAGGTAGCGACGTAGTGGCGAGCTTGGGCCTGAGAGGATGTTGAGGATCTCCACGGCTTGACGCATGTTGCTGAATGGCTTAACCCTGATATCGGCCAGGAGCTGCTCCCAGATACGGATGTACTCCTCGTAGTAGAGCGCCTTGACACGTCCGCTGAGTCGTACAAGATCGGTTTTGCCAATGATTTTTTCCAGATCGGGACCGAGGAACCACTTCTCTTGCAATAGCTGGTTGGCGATCGCCAGATGATCCTTGAGAAAAAGTTTTTGGTAACCCTCGTAGGTGAACAGGGCAGGGATCTCCTTGTCCAGGGATTCCCCAGAGCGACGACTAAACACCAGTTCTGCATCCGAACCGACGACCTGGGTGAGCCGCACCGGCGGGATCGAGCTACCTTGAGAGGTGCGCTTCATTCGGTTGTAGACCCGGTCCGCCAAAGGCACCCGTAACAGATCACTACGAATTCTACTGACCAGGGCCTGATCCAATGGCAGGGTCGGTGTCATCGGCATCCTTTCCAGCAATGCATCGAGATTGCTGGTCAGCGCCTGTCGTGCCTGGGCGTTCTCAGCACCGGGCAGATTCAACTGCCACTGTAGCAGCAGCCAGGTTTTGACGGTTTCAGCATCAAAATGTTCGCTGTCGTCGAACATGAGATAAACCTTGAGAGCCTCATAGAGGTAGTCGGGGTTATTCCCCGCCTGCGTCAGCTGATCCTCCAGGTTGAGTATGATGCGTGGCAGGAACAGGTTTTTCAGGCTGTTGTGGTAAGCACTGACCGCCTCGCTGCCAAGTTTGTCACCCTGATAGAGCCCCAGACCCATCAGCCAGGGTATATCAGCCTCCTGATCAGCATACCCTCCGGGGATCTGTCGAACCGAATCAAGAGCGGGGACTACATTGGTGAGGGTCAGATCATCCGGTGCTACGGCATTCACTTTTTCGTCTGCAGCATTGGCCTGTAGGGCAACCTGAGCCACATAGCTTTGGTTGCGGCTGTAACTGGTAAACCAGGCGATGCCAGCCAGTACGGCAAGAGAGATGGCCCCTACATAGGTCATGCGCTGCAACCAGGCGCGCTGCTTCTCCACCCGGGTGTTGACACCGGCCAGGTGCGATTCCGGAAAGATCAGATCCTTGAACAGACGATTGATGAAAAAGCTGCGTCCGGTACCTGAGAATGCCGATGCAATCTGGCGGTTGAGGCCAAACTCCTGAGCCATCGACCCAAGCAGCCGATCGATAGGTGTGCCTTCCTGGGTGCCACTGGTGAAATAGATACCACGGACCATGGGGGTCTCTTGAAAAACGTTGGCATTGAATGCCTCGTGTAGAAAATTTTCAGCAGCCTCACGCAAGGCACTGAACTGCTGTGGAAAGGAGTAGATCAGAACTCGACGCTTGGCATCGCGCTCCTGTTCCAGCCGATCCAGCAGACGCACATCGATGCGTTTCTCCAGATCCCTGAATTCTTCTTGGAAGTGGCTGATACCCGTATCTTTATCGGCCTTGTCAGTGAGGGGGAAGGTCATGCCCCAGACCTGGCCACGCTCTTCACGGCCCATGTTTTCAAAGAACTCGTTGAAACCAGCCAGCAGGTCACACTTGGTGAACAGGACATAGATCGGGAAGCGTATGCCGAAGTGATCGATCAGTTCTTTGACCCGCATGCGGATCGCCTTGGCATGATTGAGGGGTTCCAACTCAGTCTGTTGCAATATATCCTCGACACTGATCGCCACCAGTGCACCGTTGATGGGTCTGCGCTTTCGATGTTTCTTCAATAGATCAAGAAACCCCATCCAGGCAGCTCGGTCGACCTCTTCGTAACTGTCCTGGGTTGTGTAACGACCTGCTGTATCCAGAAGGACCGCATCGTCTGTGAACCACCAGTCACAGTTGCGTGTGCCGCCTATGCCCTGTACTGCGTCGTTACCCAGCTTGTCTGCCAAGGGGAAGTGCAGACCCGAGTTGAGCAGCGCTGTGGTTTTACCTCTGCCTGGTGGTCCAATGAACATATACCAGGGAAGCTGATAGAGGTATTGGCGATTGTGTTTACCACCGACCTTTGATTCTTTGAGTATTCTGATTGCATCATCGAGACGCTGGCTGAGGATCTGTACTTCCTCATCGGATTCATGGGATCGGTTATCGCCTGGCAGCACCTTTTGACCGACCACACTCTCAAGCATCTGCTGGTTTTTCTTACGTGACGCCAGATAGCGGCGCAACTGAATCGCCCCCCACAGGAGTATCACCACTGCAATGGTGATCAGTCGTGCTAGCACGGAACCCAGCGGTTCAAAACCGGCGATGGCAATTAAAGGACCGACCAGCCAGATGATGACTGAGATTGCAATCAATCCCAGCACAG
>JAHXHU010000203.1 GCA_025656375.1 Candidatus Thiodiazotropha sp. (ex Ustalcina ferruginea)
AGCCGCTACGCGACAGCGGATACCTGCCCGGGCCCTACGCCTGCCGGGGTCTACCAACCTTCGCTTCGCTCTCCAGGGTTGGTAGCGAGGGTAGCGTGACCAACCCGCCGGACAGCGATGGCGACGGTATACCGGACTATCTGGACCTTGAGAGTCATAATCCCAACAACGATGGCACCCAGTATGATATCGCCACCACCCCGAATGCAGCGCTAGATACCAACCTTGACGGCATGATCGGCATTGCCGACAGCGGCGGCGGGCTGGATGCAGACGGTGATGGCATCGACGACTTGATTGACCCGAATCCGGATCAGCGGGGCGGTGCACCAACGGATAGCGACGGCGACGGCGTGCCAGACATTGAAGATGCCTATCCTAACGACCCGACCCCCACGGTACCATCCGTTTCAGTAAGCGATGTCTCGGTCCTGGAGAACAGTGGTAATGCCCTGTTAACGATAGATCTGTCGACACCAGCGAGTAGAGTGGCGAGCGTGCTTTTCAGCACCCTAGACGGTAGCGCACTTGCGGGCGTTGATTACAGTGCGGTGAATGTGACTTTGACCTACGGGATCGGAGAGGTCACCCAATCGATACAGATACCATTGATCGATGATACGACAGCCGAAGGGACTGAAACCTTTTCGGTGGAACTCAGCAACCCGCTGAATCTGACCCTGGGTAGCGCCAATGCAACAGTGGGCATACAGGATAACGACGGCGGTGGCGTATCCGATGCTTGCTTTGAGCCGACCTATGACCGCTTCACTGAAAAGGGTGTGTTTATCTGGAAGCTGTCCGATGGCTCTGAAGAGTGGCGATTGCGAGTGACCGGTGGGGGGGGGACGCGAATGGGGTCTTCTATAATGGCCAGATCGAATCGGTCGGTGGTCTGACCTACACCGGATACAGTCTTGAGAGTCACGATTTGATCGACAACAGCAATCCCGATCTGCTGACCTATGTGTTGAAGGTGTGGGGCGGAGCTGTCGACGGTCTGGACTTCGTGCCGGCTGTCGATGCGTGCCTGACCACAACGGTGCCGAATGTGCCGCTCTATCTGGGTCAAAATCGTATTGAGGTGACAAATCACCCCTTGAATCTGACAACACTCGAGACCTGCACGGCCCCACCGACACCTGCCGAGTGTGGCGAACCGATCTATGATCGTGCGACCGAGCCTGGCCTCTACCTGTGGAAAGACTGCGACACTGTGGGTACAGATGCGGTCTGGCATATGCGCGTGGCGGGAGGTGGCCTGGGCTGGGCACCCTATGCAGGTCTGTTAACCGCGACCAATCCGGTCACGGCGACTGGCGTGATGCTTGAAGCCAACGACACGTTGGACGGTACATCGGGAGACAACGGGTTGGACTTCACGCTCAATGTTGCGAATGCAGGTGTGGATGGAATTGATCTGCAGTTCCCGGCAACCAGTCAGACTTGCCTCGATCTTCAGTCAATGCCGGCCGGTGCGCAATTGTATATCGGCAGAGACAGGTCATTGAGGACCGGCACCTTCAATCTGGAGGATCTGGGGTTGTGTCAGTAACGACTTTAAAAAAGTCGTTCACTGTATCAGTTCGATCAAGGAAATCCACCCCTGGGCTTTGCCGGGGGTTACAGTTGTGTGCCGTTCTAAGTAGTCTGTAAATGGAACCTATCCGCTCCTTGAACCACTTAATTAGACTCCCGATACTGTCAAACTGCCGCGCCTCCCCATCTGGGCTGTGGGCTCTCTTTTATTCTAGTTCCTGGTTCCGATCAGCCGCTCTCTCCCTTTTGTGTCAAGTGCCAAGACAAGATCATTGATAAATTGCTCGTGGTGCGCAAATGCCATGGCCGTGTCTTGCTCCAGGCTAGAAACCCTGACCAGCATCCCGTCAGGAATTTTGCCTGTCAATCCATATTTCAACTGCTCGATCTTTCTTTGCAGTCGCCCTGTAGCCACCCGATTGCCGATGACAAACCAGTATGTTATCGGCTCAAACCGCCATCCCAATTGCGCCGACACCACCTTGACCTCAAGCGGCCTATTGGCAACATGAATAAGGTGATTATGCGGTGTAGTGACCTTGAAACCCTGGGCGGAATAACAGACTTCCGGTCGGTGGATTGCAAGCGAATCGCTCTGGTCTCTGCCATACGCCAGTGTAAGCATGACCTGCCGACCGTCTTTATTGCTATAGGTGCGGGTCAGCACCTGCGAATAGATAGTCCCGATATGCTCATCTTCTGCGGCATCTGCCACAATCGGTCCCAACTCATCCTGGTCAATTTCCCAGCCGGCAAATGCATTGGGAATCAACGCCTCTAGATCTACTCTAACTATATGGTCCCCAACCTGCAGCCGTGGAGTGACGGCAACTGACAATAACGCAGCCACAACCATCAGAATAGCCGCCATGACAGTGGGTACATGTAGCCTTGGAAATTTCATGTTTCCATTTCTAAAAATAGCGGTGACATCAGCAAGTCAACGATCATCAATACCAAAAGCGCCAGTACAAATTCTGTCATGCCTGCGAAATCATGCAAGAAACCTCTCCCGGCTTCATCACCAAAATGATAGGTGATCAACAGCAGAGCAATCACACGACCGATATTGGCAATAAAAGCAATTGGCAGTACAAATAACAGCAACAGAACATTCTGTATACGCGATACGTGCCACCTGACGTAGATGTACAACACGCCAAGTACCGTTAATGAATACATGGAGTTGAGCCCGGAGCAGGCATCCGCTATTAGCATCTGATAAGGGCCAATCGATAACACGACACCACTGAGTGCTATCGGATATCCAAACCAGTACAATAATTGATCGACAATCACTGAGACTTGATGCTTGAGCGGCCCTGTTAGTCTATCTATCAGCATACCTGGCAACGGAATGAGAAACACGAGAAAAAGCAGCATAAATTGTAAACGCTGAACCAGACCGGCTCCCTTCAATAGCAGCAATAGGCCAGCGATTACCGGAATCTGTGAACCAACTTCAACAAACAGTATTGACTGTGAGCGACCGAGAATATAAAGAAGCAGGCCCGCACTGAATACCAACCAACCGACTCGAGGCCTCGGCTCTGCCTCTACCTCCTCAAAAGCATTGCGCTCTCTCCATAGCACCCACACCACTGCCGCAAGAATAAGGGGTCCTTGTGCATTACGCCCCTCCATCCAAACTCCGGCATTCAGTGAAAAAAAGGTTGGAATATAAAGGATCATCAACCCGAGATAGATCGGCCAATAGTCAAAGCCTTGCCACCGTAACAGGTCGGAGAAGTATGTACGATCCAATCCAGTCGCCATAGGACTGCTAGAAGTCCGTAAGTACCGATCCAACAATTTCGGTATCATACGAGCGAATTCTATCGATCGATTTGGAAGCCACAGAAAGTGGTGTTCGATTCTTTCGCAATATAACAAGCGCTCCTTCGCAACGAGCCGCGACAAACTCTGCGCCACCGCCTGCGTTCATCACCGGCGGCGCATCAAATAGGACCACACTGTACTCTTCACGAAGACTGTCCAGGATACTGGAGAAATTATTGCGTTCAAGCAGTTCACCAGGATTTGGTGGCGGCGCACCGGATGGAAGCAAGGAGAGTCCACTGAACGATCCCAGAGGTTTTATGGCGGATTCGAGTGATGACCGGCCGATGAGTACGCTTGAGAGACCGATCTCATTCTTGACCCCAAACAATGCGTGCTGACGACCACAACTCAGATCTGCATCCACAAGCAGGGTGCGATCACCCAACTGTGACCAGACCAAAGCCAGATTGGCCGCAATATAGCTGCTACCGCTCTTGCCATGCGAACCAACCACTGCAAGTGTTTTCTTACCCTTGGAGAACCACCGTAGTGTAAGCTGGGCGCGCAGTGTGCGCAATGCTTCGCCTTTTGCCGAGAATGGGCGTAATGCGGCCACCAGTTCCTTAGGTATATCTCGTTCTTCTTTTCCGAGATAAGGGTAGTTAAAATGCGCCGCTATCGCTTCATCCAGATCTTGACGCGTAAGTAGCTTCAGTTTGACTGCCGCTTCTCCAAACCTCAACATGTGCTTTTGCGAATAGCTGAGTATCTTCTCGATATCCTTGGATTCTATTTTCCCCTGATCAACAAGCGATATTCCAAGCAACTTGCTGTTCGAATCTCTATCGTTTTCATGTCGGACACTCTCATCGTGTTCGTCCGCTTCGGTTTCATCAATTTCAAAAGATACCATGGTCCTCTAATCCTTCAGCCTGATTCATCGATCAATGCCATCGTCATAGGGTGACGAGCACCTTGGTGTCAAGCAATTCTTCAATGTCCTGCTCACTGCGAATCCTGCGATCCAGAAGCTCGAGCAGGAATGCCAGTACAAAGCCCAGCACACTACCGAGAAAAACTGCACTGATCATATTCACCATAACGTTGGGGCTTGACGGTGTAGAAGGCGGAATCGCCGTGTTCAAAATAGCGATATTGGTCTGATTAAACTGACTCTCCAAACGGGTCTGATAATAATTCTGCAGCATATTCTCGTAGGCCTGCTGTTCATTTTCAACCTCACGCGCCAGTACGCCAAGCTCATCTCGCTGTTTCTTAATCTGCAAAAAGCGTTTTTTCTGCGCCTCAAGCGAGGCCCTGACAGATCTTTCACGCTTGATAGTACGCAGGTACTCGGGGTGATTCTCGCCAAGCTGGCGCGACTTCACATCATACGTCTCTGACTGGGCGGTCACATAACTCTTGGAGAGCTCATTCAATCTACTGGTTTCTGTATCCAAACGCTCGTCGATCGCGACAATCCCCTGTTGCTGCTGATAGTCAGTCAGCTTGCCCTGGGCCTCCTCCAGTCGCTTGCGCAACAACTTCAACTGTTCATCAAACCACACCGCGCTGCGCGCGGCTGGCTCCATGCTGAGATCAATTGTGGTCTGTATATAGGCTTTGGCAAAGGCATTGGCCGTCTCAGCCGCAACATCTGGATCTGTCGACATGTAACCGATGTCCACCAAACGACTGTCGCGGGACGGCTCGACAATCAGCGACTTTCTGATACTGCTCGCTAACCAGTTTTTAAACGATCCCACGCCACCGGTAGCGCTCAGAAACTCCTCCTTGAGCAGTGGATTTTCTTCCAACCTCAAAATCCCGGCAACCTTGAGCGCAACACTTTGACTCGTGATTATATCCAACTGAGTAACAACATAACTGGACGAGAGTTGTGCCGGCAACACAGTTTGCTCGAACGGTGTCGCAACATTGAAGTTCAATACGAGCGAGGTCTTGGCTACATATTGGCGTGGTTGATACAGGGTGATCATCGCTGCAGAAAATACTGTGAACCCCAGAACAAATATGATCAACCAGAACCTTGCCTTGAAGATAATCCAGAGGAATTTAGCGCCCACAATATCTATCTTCCCTCTAATCTACAGTCATGTTCCTTAGAACAGGCTTTCTTTGACATAGACGACGTCATCCTTGACCAATTCATCATCAGGCTTAGCGCCTATGATTGCTGTTTTCTCCTTGAGTCGCCGTTTTATCTGAATGCCTCTTTCACTGCCACGCTCGGTAATGCCTCCACCGACCGACAACGCCTGCATAACCGTCATACCACGCTCAAGGCGATAACGCCCTGGACGCTGTACCTGGCCATAAATGAAAAAAACATCCATCTCCGGCACAAATACGATGTCACCACCACTGAGTCTAAAGTCTGATTGATCGAGACTTCCTTCATCAAGGATCTTAAACAGATCAACGCGAATCTTCTTTTGTCCGTCACCCTGTTTCTTAATCAGGACAACATGTTCAGCGGCGAACTCATTAGTCCCACCAGCTGCGGCTATCAGGTCTATCAATGTTTCAACGCCCTCGACAGTTGTGCTTTGCAGTGAGTATTTTCCGGGTTGGACCACTTTCCCCAGAATTGTTACCGTATTGGTCAATGTTTGTAGACGCTGCTCCACAAAAATATTGACTTGAGCGTTCTTCACGAATCCTTTGGTTGACAATAATCGGGCAATTTTATTCTCGGCGCCGGCAGTGGATAAACCACCGATGATTACATCTCCGATCAGCGGAAAACTGATATTGTTAGATTCACCAATACGAGTGGTAGTCGTCATATCGGATTGACCATAAACAGTTATTTTAATTACGTCTCCCGCACCTAAAAAAGTTGCATCCGCCGCTTTAAGAACCCCGGAGATCAACCAAAGTACTATTATAACAGCTATAATCGGTATGTTGCGCTCACTATTATGTATCATCTCTGCTCTTCCGCTTCTGATTTCTCGATCTCATTCCAAAAATATTCTATTACCGCATTGCGACGCAAATTTTCCAGTCGAGATTCAAACAATTCGCCTCTTCTGATCTCTCGCAGCGTGTCTCTGATCCTTGGTGCCGCCCGCTGCAGGTCAAAGGCCGCCGGTCTTGTGTCCATCAGAAATAAAACTACAACAACACGCCCCGCCTGGACCCTGGAAACCTGGCCCGGTCGCATTCCGGTCAACACACCGAGAATCTGCTCAGAAAATTTTTCTGCCGCCTTGTCAATAAATGCCATCTGATAAGGAATCTTGTTCAGCTCGAGCCACTTGATGAGGTCAAATATTGTATTCACGCTGACGAGCTGCTCTTCCAGCTCTTCCATCTTGACATCTGCACTGTCCGGATTCAAATCAATCACCAACTGTCTCACCTGGTAATACCGGCGGTATTTGAACAGCAAGGGGTTGGCGTCATAGTAGGCACGAACATCTGCATCTGCCGGTTCCTGCAAGCTGTATCCAAGTCGATCCGCGTAGGCTTGGGCCAATGCCTGCTCGCGAGCAAGCCCCATTGCAATCATGGTATCTGGTGTACGATCAAGTGCCTGCTTCAATGCCTGTTGCGTTAGCAACTTGCGGTCTATAAAACTTTGCAATACCTGATTCACAGACTCGGCGTTGTCATCTTCGCGATAATTATACGGCAGCCCAAGTTCTGTATTCAGTTCATGAATGGTGATATCCTGATTATTGACTCGGGCTATGACTTGGCTTCCAGTCCCCGCCACAGGGTCCGGATTGCACCCATATAGCATCATCAGGCTAATTATCCACAGTAGCGAAATGTTGGGCATATTCATAAACTCGAATAAGGCACATTAATCAATTGTGTTATTGAAACATCTTAATCTAGCGTATCGATTGATATGTTGGTCCCGCAGAATGTATTGTACGCTAGTGACATTCCAAATAACTGACTAGACAACACTGGATCTCCTCTATTTTTTCTTGCGACAACCCTTTGCCAAGCCCTCATTCTGCCTTGTCAAACGGCCAAAGCCTCCCAAGTCGGATAAGGGTTCTCTTTCTGTGTAGTGTAGTGTAGTGTAGCAATTATATGCTTCAATTATGGAGTATCCTACCGACAAACATACCTAAAGACATAAGTTTGCAGTGGGCGCATCTTTATCAATGGTTTTAAAGACAGAAGGGTGGTGACGATATGCACGCCTATACCGTAGTTGTAACACCTCCGTATGACTAAATAACAACTCTCCATCATACTTCTAGCGGCTGATAGCTTGAATCATGGTGAAATTACAGCGTTGTTGCCGTTCAGTACACATTTGGCAGGGCGGCGGCGGAAACGATCTTCCGAACATGGCATTACCAGTATAGATAATTCCTGCATGTGGGAATAATCACTGAGGTATAAATAACGGGGAACAAGCCTGTCATCGAAAGTAGATCATTATCAACAACAGAAAGCCAGGCAATACTACCCGATGGAGTACAAAATCATCAGCAGAGGCCCAGGGAAACAACCAGAATAATGCAGAAGAAACTATGGAGAAAATCTACCGTACTTGTCGCGCCCACTCAAATAAATAAGTTAATTCGTTAAACCACACTAGTGTAGTGTCCTGAATAAAATATTCATTTATAATTCCCAGTGTTCCGGTTTATGGCAAAGGAAGGAAAAAATGAATTCAGCAGTT
>JAHXHU010000171.1 GCA_025656375.1 Candidatus Thiodiazotropha sp. (ex Ustalcina ferruginea)
CATTAGGTGGAATCACCCCGATACAGAAGCTGGCTCAGACAGCTTAACAGTGACTACTTTTGAGTCCCATTATTAATGGGGAGATTACCTTGATGGGGAAGCGTTCACCAGGTTGCAGCAACGGGTAGTAGTTGAGACCCGTGGGCTTGTCCGGTTGCAGACCTTGGGTTAGTGACGCTATTTCAGTATCACTGAAGTAGTGACTCAGTACGGCACCACCACTGTTGGAAGCGCCTCCGACTAACCATTGCTCACCCAACCGGTGACTGTAGACACCATATTCAGCTGCAAACACCGGTTTGTCAGAGAGGATCTTCAACACCAGTGTGCTGCCGAGAGAGGTGACTGCATCACCCATCTCTGATGCACCGGCGGCCATGAAAGCGGCATTGCTGTCTGTCGTGCCGGCGACAATCGGGATGCCGCTTTTCAGATGGGTGACTGTGGCTGCCTGTTGGCTGAGCCGACCGATGATCGTGGCGCTGGGTACAACCTTTGGCAGGGTCTGTTGTGGGATGGCCAATGCATCCATCCAGGCAGGCCACTCCCGTTGGATCGGATCATAGCCCAACTTCAGTGCATTGTTTTCGTCACTGACGGAAAAATTACCGCACAGCTTACCTAAAATCCAGTCAGCTTGATGGAGTGCTCGATAGTGGTTGGTAGATAGGCTTTGTCGCAGATAGAGCAGTTTGGCCAGACTTGAATTGGCGCTGAGTACCGGGCTCCCCTCGGGTGCCACCTTTTTCAGTATAGTCAGCGACTCCCGGCTACGGCTGTCGTTGTACATCAATGCCGGGGTGACCGGATTCCCCTGGAGGTCACTGAGTAGTAATGTCGAGGAGGTGCCATCCACTGCGATTGCCGCTATCGAGTGGTTACCGCAAGCTTCGCTGATCTTGCGCAGCAGTTTGATGACCGCTTGCCACCAGTGTTCAGGTTTCTGCTGACGCTGTCCTGGCTTTTTCGCATCCGACAACGGCAAAGGGCTGGTCATGACGGACTTGACAGTACCGGTTTCATCAATGGCAATGGCACGACAGCCGGAAGTGCCTAGATCAACTCCAATGAAGATCTTCAAGCTCGTTCATTCAAGGTAGCGATACAGGTGAGGGAGGGGACCAACCCTCAGCCTTGTGATCGACTACCACGGTGGTGTAGATGCCACCACGGACATTGAATTCTGCCTTCAGCCTCATATAACGAGGTTGAGTTGCACCGACCAGGTCGCCCAGGATTTCATTGGTAACCGCTTCATGGAATGCGCCCTGGTCGCGAAAGGACCAGACATACATCTTCAGCGCCTTCAACTCAACACAGTGTTTGTCAGGCACGTATTCCAGGGTCATCTCGGCAAAGTCGGGCTGGCCGGTCTTGGGGCAGAGGCAGGTAAACTCCGGGATATGAATACGGATGGTATAGTCCCTTTCAGGTTGGGGATTATCAAACGTTTCCAGATCTTTGCTTGGTTGGCTGGGCATGGTTTTCTTCACTCATCAGTCAAATAGCCGGGAATTATACGTGAGCCTGTGCCCGGTCAAAAGCATGACTTCTATATTCAAATAAAAACAATAACTTATCATCGCTAGTTAAAGTGTAAAAAATTGAACGGTCCCCTGTAATAATCACCTTCTTTGGTGTATCTTGCCGCCCATGCGTCTGGAGAAAATCAAGCTCGCCGGGTTTAAGTCATTCGTCGATCCAACTACTGTAGCGATCCCAAGCAATCTGGTAGGTATCGTTGGGCCAAATGGATGTGGAAAATCCAATGTCATTGATGCCGTCCGTTGGGTCATGGGCGAAAGCTCGGCCAAAATGTTGCGTGGCGAATCAATGGCGGATGTCATCTTTAATGGTTCGAGTGTGCGCAAACCTGTAGGCACCGCGACCATTGAACTGCTTTTTGACAATGCTGAGGGTAAGGCTGGCGGCCAATACGCACAATACAATCAAATCTCTGTAAAACGTCTGGTATCGCGAGACGGCCAGTCTCACTACTATCTGAATAGTGTTCGCTGCCGTCGCAGGGATATCACCGATCTCTTCCTGGGTACCGGTCTTGGGCCACGCAGTTACTCCATCATCGAGCAGGGTATGATCTCACGCCTGATTGAGGCACGGCCGGAAGATCTACGCAGCTTCCTGGAAGAGGCGGCAGGCATCTCAAAATACAAGGAGCGTCGCCGGGAGACTGAAAACCGCATTCGTCATACTCGGGAAAACCTGGAGCGTCTGACCGATCTGCGCGAAGAGGTGGCCAAGCAACTGCAACACTTAAAGCGTCAGGCAGCCACCGCCGAAAAGTACCAGGCGTTGAAACAGCATGAGCGGCAGGTCAAGGCCGAGTTGCTGGCTCTGCGTTGGCGTACCTTGGATGAGGAGTTGCAGCAGCGGGAGCGAAAAATTGCAGCGCTGCAAAACCGTCTCGAGGCAGCTGTCGCAGAGCAGCGTAAGCTGGAATCGGAGATCGAATCAGACCGGGATAAGCATACCGAGGTAAATGATCAATTTAACGAGGTGCAGGGACGATTCTATGAACTGGGTGCAGAGATCAGTGGATTGGAACAGGCGATCCAGTTCGCCCGGGATTCACAACGTCAGCAGCAACAGGATCTTGAACAAGTTGAACATGCTTTGCAGGAATCCGAGGCCCACCGAGCCCAGGACGAGGGGCGCTTGTCAGATTTGAACAACAATCTGCAGCAGGAGCAGCCGAAACTCGATGAGGCGCGTCGTCAAGAGACGCAATTGATTGAGGCTTTGTCACAAGCGGAGCAGGCCATGCAAGCCTGGCAGACTGAATGGGATCAGTTTAATCAACAAGCAGCTAAGCCGGCCCAAACTGCACAGGTAGAGCGTACCCGAATCAACCATCTAGAACAGCAGGGCGGCAATCTGGAGCGTCGACTGCAACGCCTCGATGAGGAGTTGGGTCGTCTTGATGACAGCCGTCTGTTGAGTGAGATTACTGAACTTGAGTCCAATGAAACTGCACAGATGGCAGAGGCAGAGACCCTGCATGGACAGCTTGCTAAATCGGTAGCGCTGATCAATCAGCAACGAGAGAACAATCACCAACACACCAATCAGTTGGACCAGGCCCGTGCCGATTTTCAATCTAAAAAAGGGCGTCTGGCCTCACTTGAAGCCCTGCAACAGGCAGCGCTTGGAAAACAGGGCAGTGAAGCGGCCCAGTGGCTGGAGAGCAGACAGTTAAAATCCGCCAAACGTCTTGCTCAGCAACTCAAGGTGGAACCTCGTTGGCAGCAGGCGGTTGAGGTTGTACTGGGATTCCATCTGCAGGCGGTCTGTGTCGACGATCTGAATCCACTGCAGGAACCACTGTCGCAACTGCAAAAGGGCGCTTTGACCTTTTGGGATACCCGTGTCGTTGATGAAAGCGATACACGGTCTGCCAGCGACTATCTGTTATCCAAAGTCGATGGGCCTTTGAATCTCCACAACCTGCTGGGCGGGGTGAAACTGGCCGAGGATCTGCAGGTAGCCATGCAACAGCGCCATACGCTGCAGCCTGGCGAATCACTGGTCACGCCCGATGGGATATGGCTTGGTAGTCATTGGCTAAGGATTACCCGTGAGTCCGATGAGAGTGCGGGAGTGCTGGCGCGTGAAGAGGAGATACGTAATCTCAGACTGATCCTTCAGGAGCAGGAGGAGCAGGTTGCCGGACTTGCAGAGAGCCTGGAGCAGGGAAGAGAGGTACTGAAGCAGTCCGAACAGACAAGAGAACAGGCACAAGCAAACTTTAATCAGGTCAATCGGGTACTCTCTGAAATACGAGCCGGTTTAAGTGGTAAACGTACCCGAGCTGACCACCTACGCCAACGGCGTGAACAGCTTCAGCACGAGCAGAAAGAGATTGCCGAACAGATAAGCTCGGATCACGAATTGATGGAAGAGACACGTCAACGTCTGCATGCGGCGTTGGAGGCCATTGAAACGCTGGGCAGTCGCCGTGAGTCACTGGTATTAGAGCGGGATGAGCTGCGTCAGCAAGTATCTGGAGCCAGAGAGCGTCTCAACAAACAACGCTCCTCCACCCATCAAGTGGCCCTGCAGGTTGAGTCGATGCGCACGGCACATGCCTCACTGACACAGAGTCTTGAACGCACCCGTAGTCAGTTGACTCAAATGTCACAACGGCGTGATGAGCTGAACGCTACATTAGAGAACAGCGAGGCTCCTCTGCAGCAGCAGGTCACGATGCTGAATCAAAAATTGACAGAGCGGGCATCTGTTGACAAGGAGTTGAATGAAGTCCGTCGGGGACTAGAGGATGTGGATGGCCGGTTGCGTGAAATGGAACAGGAGCGCCACAAAGGGGAACAGCAAGTTCAGGAGCGGCGTGACCGTCTCAATCAGGCACGTCTGCAGAGCCAGGAAATCAGTGTTCGTTGCAAGACCTTGCAGGAGCAGTTGTATGAAGGTGGATTGGATGCCCAGGAGCTTTTCAATACCATGGCTGAAGAGGCCAACGAGGATGCGTGGCAGCAGCAGGTTGAGCGTCTCTCTTCTCGCATTCAACGCATGGGTCCTATCAATCTGGCGGCCATTGATGAGTTTCAGGAGCAGTCTGAACGGTTAAAATACCTGGACGAGCAGGATGAGGACATCACCAGATCGCTGGAGACCCTGGAGAATGCCATCCGGAAAATAGACCGTGAGACACGTACCCGTTTCAAGGAGACGTTCGATAAGGTCAACGCGGGTATCAAGGAGCTTTTCCCTCGATTATTCGGAGGTGGACACGCTTATCTGCAGTTGACGGGTGAGGATCTACTGGATACTGGTGTCACGGTAATGGCCCGACCACCAGGCAAGCGCAATACCAATATCCACCTCTTATCCGGTGGCGAGAAGGCGCTCACGGCAGTGGCTATGGTGTTTGCGATTTTTCAACTCAACCCGGCACCGTTCTGTATGCTTGACGAGGTCGATGCGCCGTTGGATGATGCCAATGTTGGACGTTTTTGCGATATGGTGAAGGCTATGTCGGATCAGGTACAATTTATATTCATCACCCACAATAAGATCACCATGGAGATCGCCAACCAGCTTTCCGGAGTCACCATGTATGAGCCGGGTGTTTCTCGTTTGGTTACTGTCGATGTGGAGGAGGCGGCACAACTCGCCGCGTTATAGCCCATGGATGCCATGACATTGCGCATCGTTCTGCTTGTCGCCGGCTTCGTTTTTCTGGCCGGTATCTATCTCTATGAGACCAAGCGACGTAAACGGGAGTCAGCTCAGGCACGAAGGCGAGTTCAGCCGGAAGTCAACTCAGCTGTCGATATGGCTGGTGAAATCGAACCCGAACCCGATCATGAGCCAATGATCGACTCTCCGGACAATGACGATACCTGGGTCAATTGGGACGAGGAGGATACCGAGTTATTGGATCGCGAGTTTAAAGAAATCGGAACACTGCAAACGGATGATGACACCCTATCCGAAAACGAGGTGGATGAGACAAATGTGGCGGCATCAATGCCTGAACAGCAGGACCTATTCAGCTTTAGCGCTCGGGAAGAGTCTCCGGTCGATGTGCCGAAACTGATTATTCAGATTAACCTGCGTTCCAAATCAAAAGCCTTTCACGGCCCATCGATAGAGAAGGCGATGAAGGATACGGGTCTGCAGATGGGGGAGATGCCAATCTATCAACGGACGGCCACTGATGGCAGCAATCTTCCCCTCTTCAGTGTAGCCAGTATGGTGGAGCCCGGTATCTTCCCTAAAAAAGAGATTGAGTCTTTCTCTACGCCTGGTTTGACCCTGTTTACCCAACTACCGGGTCCGGGCGACGGTATGCCCATCTTTTCAGACATGCTGTTCACAGCAGAGCGCCTGGCAGCCATGTTGGATGGAGAGCTGCATGATGACACCCATAGCGCCTTGACCAAACAGACCATTGAGCACCTGCGTGACCAGATTGTTGAGCACAGACGTCAGGTTCAGTTGGCACGGAGTAAGGGATTAACCTAGAATCCTCAGTTGAACACCGTGCTTACCTTAAAGATGAATTCCCCTTGTACGAAAAAGCCATTATTTTCAATGTATTTGGTACTATGTATAGCGGTCAACTGAGGATTCCAGGTTGAATAGAACCGCTGCCGTGGTGGAACGCATTGAGACACTACGCAACGAAATCAACTACCACAGCCGGCAATATTACGTTTTCGATGAGCCTGTAATACCCGATACGGAATATGACCGATTGTTTCGTGAGCTCCAGAATCTGGAGGCGGAATTTCCACAATTTATTATTGCCTATTCTCCGACACAGCGGGTGGGAGATACTCCGTTAGTGGGTTTTAATGAGGTCTCACACAGTTTGCCCATGCTCTCCCTCGATAATGCCTTCGGAGAGGAGGAGATGGGTGAATTCGAACGACGTATACGTGATCGGTTGAAGCTTGATGGGGGTGAGAAGATCAGCTATCTGGCTGAACCGAAACTCGATGGTCTGGCTGTCAATCTGCGCTATGAACAAGGTCGTTTGCTGCTGGGTGCGACCCGAGGCGATGGTAGCCGGGGTGAGGATGTCACCAGTAATGTCCGCACCATCAATGCGGTTCCCCTCAAGCTACAGGGTAATGACTGGCCGCCTATTCTTGAGGTCAGGGGTGAGGTGTTCATGCCTCGAGAGGGTTTTGAAGCGCTCAACAAGTGTGCGCGAGAGTTGGGGGAGAAGCGCTTCGTCAACCCACGTAATGCAGCTGCCGGCTCCTTACGACAGCTCGACCCACACTTAACAGCAAAACGCCCACTCTCCTTCTATACCTATGGTTTCGGAGAGGTGGCCCCTGCACCCATTGCCTCCACTCAAAGCGAATCTATCTACCGATTACGCTATTGGGGGCTGCCTATCTCACCCTTGCAGGAAGTGGTAACTGGTATCCAGGGATGCATCAACTACTACCGGCAAATCGTACAACAGCGTGATACCCTCCCTTACGATATCGATGGTGTGGTATTTAAAGTCGATGACTTGAATAGGCAGCAACAACTCGGATTTGTCTCACGGGCACCTCGCTGGGCGATTGCTTATAAATTTCCAGCTCAAGAGGAGATGACCCAGGTTGAATCAATAGAGTTCCAGGTTGGAAGGACCGGTGCCATAACGCCAGTCGCTCGTCTGAACCCAGTATTTGTCGGTGGTGTGACTGTCAGTAATGCGACCCTGCACAATATGGACGAGGTGATGCGTAAGGATGTCCGGCCTGGTGATACGGTCGTGGTGAGACGGGCAGGGGATGTCATCCCTGAAGTGGTCAATGTAGTGTTGGCAAAACGTAAGGATGGTGCTGATCCGATCATCCTACCCACGCTCTGTCCAGTCTGTAGTTCAGAAATAACCAAGCCTGAAGGTGAAGCCGTGGCACGCTGTTCTGGTGGGCTCTTCTGCCCCGCACAACGCAAGGAGGCAATCAAACATTTTGCCTCACGCAAGGCGATGGATATCGAGGGGTTGGGAGACAAACTGGTGGATCAACTGGTTGAGCAGGGTCTGGTCGATAATCCTGCGGATCTCTTTCACCTGACCCTGGAGCAGCTGAGTGGCCTGGAGCGAATGGCCGAGAAGTCAGCACAGAATTTGCTGGATGCCCTTGAAAATAGCAAGTTGACGACCCTCGCCCATTTTCTTTTTTCTTTAGGTATTCGGGAAGTTGGTGAAGCAACAGCACAGTCGCTGGCTAACCAGTTTTTTACACTTGATGCTCTGCAACAGGCGGATGAGGAGCATCTCCAGGAGACCCCGGATGTGGGACCCATAGTTGCTGCACACACTGTTTCATTCTTTCGACAAGCACATAACCGGGAAGTGATTGAACAATTGCTGGAAGCGGGTGTTCGTTGGCCGGAAGTTGAGCCCCAGGCCGTCGATCAGCAACCACTGTTGGGTAAGACGATCGTGATTACAGGTACTCTGAGCCGCTACCGTGACCTGATCAAGCAGGAACTGCAGAT
>JAHXHU010000097.1 GCA_025656375.1 Candidatus Thiodiazotropha sp. (ex Ustalcina ferruginea)
ACTGCTGAATTCATTTTTTCCTTCCTTTGCCATAAACCGGAACACTGGGAATTATAAATGAATATTTTATTCAGGACACTACACTAGGTACCAATCAACAGAACGATTAACCATAGGTAGTGGCTTTTCATCGGCCTGCCATGGAACCCAGCCTTGCTTCGGATTAAATAGATGAAACTCACCACTATCCGGGTCCATGGCAACTAACTGTACCCAGGCATTCCCTACCAGTTCCTGTAGTGGGGGCTGTCTCTTGTAGATTGTGGTCAGACTTTCCGTGCTGGCCTCGACGATGACCAGTAGGCGCATTGCCTCGTGAACCTCGATCATCTGGCGTGGTAGTCCTGTACGCAGGTCTGAACTGGCACCTTCCATAACGCCTAGAAAACCAGTGACATTATGTGTGACTTTGGAGCCACAGCCATAGTGCTCATTATCTACTGTTGAGAAGTAGTACTCGAGATTGATGCCGGCACCGACAGCGCCATTGATCAGGAGGTGTCGTTCCAGGACCTCGCCTGTGGGATCTTGAGAGGCGTCGTAAGAGATCAGAAATGCACGACGATCGAAAAATGCGCCACGGCTAATGGCGCGTCTGCCAAAAAATGCACAGGCATTCGTGGCATGTCCAAGCTCGGGTCTGGCTTGAGAGAAATCCAAGGCACGGCCATTGATATGGTCAAAAGCACTCTGTGGGCTGGGTCGTGTGGGTGCAGAGGCGAGTCGTCTACACCGTTCCTGGGCATGCAACAGGGTGGCTTGCTCCAGTGCCTGTTGCAGCTTAATTTGGGCTTTAACGCTGTCAGCGGGTAATAGATCAAGATCGTACCAGGCGATAGCTTCGTTACAGGTATCGTGCTCAGCACCAATGAACCAGGTGTCTTCAGGTATCACTATGTTACGTTCTGTCAGAATGGCCCGGACCTCACTGCGATTTGCCATAGCGGCAACTACACGTGCATTGGGTCCACTGAAGCGTCCTGAACAGGCACCGCAGTTATAGGCTGAGGCATGGGGATTGTTTTGGTTACGCGAACCATGACCGATGATAACGACTAACTGCGAAAACCCGTCAAGAAGACAGATACCCCGCAGCAGAGCCTGTACACGGTCAGCCTGTTCGATATCAGTGAATCCTACACGTGGGTTTTCCAGCGTTGCTTCTGGGCTGTCGTTGGGTGCCACATAAGCGATCCGGGTAGTCAGCGGTTTCTCAAAAAGCTGTTTCAGATGCTCGAGCAGTTGACCGAAAGAGCGGGGCGCGAGGATCTTGCCAATCAGCACGCCTAAAGTGGCCGGAGCTGCAATCGTTGCAAGCAGGGTGGGCATCACCGTTCCCCGTCGCGTGTTTTGAAGCAGTAGTTGATGTCCTTTTCGTAACCAACGATGCCGACGTTGATGCAGATCACCGATCGCTTTATCTTTTTGAGCCGGCTGTTCATTGACTTCGTGCACTGGAATCACAGGTGTTGGTATCACCGGTGCCTGAGGGGCTGAACAGTTGTCGTCCAGGCCTCGCCAATTATGCGGAACATTGAAGTGAGCTGCAGTACCAAGGGTCTCAACTTCGGGATAGATCTCTTCTAGATGCCGGCGGGTACCCTCTTCGCGATCATCCATGCAGAAAACCAGTTGTGAGGCTGGTCTGTGTTCTCGATTGAGCCAGGCACCTCGACCTTTGTTCTGTGCCAGTGCGGTTAGGATTTCATCGCGGTAATGCTTTTCATAGGCGCAAAGCCAGATATAACCCATCTCGTCATCATCGAGTGACGCTACTGCACTGAAAATGGCCTGGATCTGCTCATCGGAAAGGATACGCACTTCAGCACCGCACCAACCGAGTTGCTGTGCTAGCTGGAACAGAGGCCAGGCACCTTGGCAAAGGGTTGGTCGGGTATCTGTTTCGTAGCTACCGCTACTTTGCCGCCAGGTCCATATCAGTTGAGCAAGATGTTGCCAGCGTGAAGTTTTTTGATTGTCATCATCCTGCTCTGGCGAATGGACAGCCCGCTGTGCGCGGCTCGCCAAATACTCTGGAAGACGACTACTGAAGAGGGCTTCACGAACAGTAAATTCACCGGCTTGATGACGAAAATACCAGCGCACCATATCGAGGCTGGATTCAATATTGAAGAGGTGTGCACAGAGATTGTGGGCATAGATCCTCTCCAGTACCAGTCGTACAGCAAGATAATCGAGCATATTGAGGCGTGCAGAGAGCGCTTCGTAGCCAGGATTGTTTTGTCGCCAAAGTACCATACCCGACCACCCGGGTATCTCCAGTGCAAGACGCTCCAGGTAGCCTGTCCAACGTTCTCGATTCAGCCCAAGTCGATGCATCTCACTGATAATGGTCTCTAGTGGATCGCTCTCAAGCAATTCAAGATGCTGGCGCCAACCCTCAATGCCCTGCAGCTGCCAGTTTGGGTCACGCTCTGTCTGTCTGCACCAGTAGTTGTAAAATCCCTCATTCTGATTTGCGGGTTGCCAGCTTGCCACGCCCTGATCAAGAAAGTTTGAAAGATCCTTGATCAACTGAGGCCGAATATCATCCAGCATGTCATGACCAGTAAGACCAAGCAAAAGATCCCTCATTGTCATGTCGCATCCAATACGATCAATCAGTGTAGACAACCGTTCATGGGCTGTTTGCTGTATCAACTGGGTGGTTGTGTTGGGACCGCCTGTATCTGTTTTTGCCACATCGAGAAGGTCATGCAGCATGGTTTCCGCCTGCTCAGGGGCCAAATCGAACAGCTCCTCCGGATGGGGCGATGTATGTTCTAAATGCAGTACTTCAAGGCAGGCATTCCACAGATCACTGACGGCAGCTGATTCTGAAACAAGTCCCTCTGCTTGGGCGTTTTCCAGCAGTCGCTGTTCGGTAGATCGGATCTCAGTTTTTCCAGGACATGGTTCTCTTCGATCTGCCAGTTGAGTTGACAGCCGGAGAGGGGCTGGTATGGCATGGTCAAAACTGCAAAATAGATATCACGACGTCTGAGCGAGGCGAGAGAAGTCTCTGCTACCAAACTATCGGGTTCCAAGGTCGTCTCTTCATCGATGCTGGCCGTTAAATCCTCAGCTGAGATACGTCCTTCATGGAAATACTCACGGTACTTCTCCAATGGCATATAACCATTGGCACCGGTTAAACGGCGGGCAGATGCGAGTGCTTCTGGAAAGGGTAGGTGTTGGTAGCCATGCAAGGTATTGTGGTGAACAAAATCTCGAATCGGAGCCTGGCTGGGGAGTAGATGATCGAGGTGACGAATCGCCTCTTTGATCTGTTCCCGAATATCACCGCTCTTCGTGTGATTTTCTTTCATATCACCCACCCTAGAGTGCGAACAGGTTCGAGAGTTGAGTAGCTGAGGCATTTACCAGGTTCAGCACAGGGCTTGGCATAAAACCAAGCAGTAGGGTAGCTGCCGTCAGGGTGCCGGCTGCTATAAGCTCGACCGGTCGTAAGTCCTCTACATCCTGCATCCCTGGGCGAACGGGTCCGGTAAAGAGCTGGCTGATGGTACGGATAGCATAAGCAGCGCTCAGAAGAACACCGACAGTCAGCAGTGCAGCAACCCAGCTCCAGCGAGCAAAACCGCCAATCAAAACATTCAGTTCCGCAACGAATCCAGCCGTGCCTGGCAGTGACACAGCTGCGATAAATGCAAGCGTGGTAAAGAAAGCAAAGCGTGGCATAACCCGGACCAATGAGCTGTAGTCCATCACATCACGTGTGTGGGTGCGCTCATAAAGCAATCCGATCAGCAGGAACAGTGACCCTGCAACCAGACCGTGTGCAACCATCTGCATCAATGCGCCATGCAGACCTGCCAGATTGAGCGCAGCTATTCCGAGTAGTACAACCCCCATATGACTGACAGATGAGTAGGCGATCATTGCTTTGAGATCACTGTGTCGCCAGGCAAGCAGACCGCCATAGATAATGCTGACAAAGGCGAGTGTGGCAAGAATACCCTGAAGGGCCAGTACCGCATCGGGTAGCATCCCTGCCGCACGAATCAGCCCATAGGAACCCATTTTCAGGAGAATACCGGACAGCAGAATCGAGATTGGGCTCGGTGCCTCCACATGGGCTAAAGGCAGCCAACCATGCAGGGGAAAAATGGGCATTTTTACCCCGAATCCAATTAGAAAACCGAGGAAGATAAGAACCTGGGTATGCTGTGGAAGGGTGCGCCCACTTTCTGCCATGGCCGTCATTGAGAAAGTATGACCAGGGACGGCATCGAATAGTACCAGCAGGCTGATCAGCATGAACACCGATCCACCCATGGTATAGAGAACAAAATTCAAAGCGGCGCCATGCCGGTTCTTGCCTCCCCATCGGTCGATGAGGAAGAAGAGGGGGATAAGTGTCAGTTCCCAAAATACATAGAACAGGGACCAGTCCTGTGCCATGAATACACCGAGCATTGCCGATTCCAAGAGCAGCACAAGAATATAGTAACCTTTGACCCGCTCCTTGATAACGGCTGAAGCCAACAGTGCAACCAAACTCAACAGGGTAGCCAATAGGACCATTGGATAGGAGAAGCCATCCAAACCCAACGTAAATGAGGTGCCTAACCTAGTATTCCACTCTGTATGATGCACGAACTGCAAGCCAGGCTGAGTGGGATCGAAGCCGGTTATGTATGCCCAGGAGAGTGCAAACGTTATTCCCGACGCGAGTAAAGCTGTTGAGCGTATTGCCCACTTGGCCTCACGGGGCAGGAATGTGATGGCGAAAGCACCTACAAACGGTGCCAGCAGCAGATAACTCAGACTAGGCATTAGGTGAATCAAGAGCTTGCACGCTGCACTCCTTCTGAACCCACGGATTCAGGTTCAATCCTTAGCGACGCCTACTGGAGAGCGCAGCGGACAGTTTTCTCTGTCGTATGAGTCCCCCAGTTGTTCCCAGACATGGTTCAGGGCCAGACCGATACGGGAGTGAAAGGTGGGCTCCCCCATTTTTTCTTTGAGGCCCGTACGACGAATCGTATCCATGAACTGTTTTTTCATCCGCGCGATAATCAGGGTGATACCCTGTGCCTGTAGTCGTTCCCACAGGTGGTGTAACACCTCTTCACCGGTGGCATCGATCTGATTAATGCCTTCTGCATCGAGAATGATGTATTTCAACTCAGGGTTTGCAGCGACCACACCAAGGATTTTGGTTTCGAAATAGCCTGCACTGGCAAAATAGAGCGAGCCGTCGAAGCGCACCACCGAGATGACTGGACTCGTATCGAGGTGGCGTACCCTGATATCACGCATGGTGCCGTCTTTATAACGTGACAGCTGGGCGAAACGCGGACGCATGGTGCGCCAAAGGAAGAGACCCAAAGATAGCAACACGCCTACAATGATGCCTTTGTCGAGATGGGGTGCGAATAACAGCGTCAAGACAAAGGTGATCACCGCGACAACGGCATCATGAGGTTGGGCCTTCCAGGCATGGATGATGGGCTCGACCTTGATCAGGTTGATCACCGCCATAATGATCACAGCCGCCAGAGTTGCCTGGGGCAAGTGGTAGAGGAGTGGGGTCAGGAAGATCAATGTGATGGCCACTACCAAGCCGGTAACCACAGAAGAGAATCCGGTGATTGCCCCTGCATTGATGTTGACCGCCGAGCGGGAAAAAGAACCGGATACCGGATAACCTGAGAACATACTTGCGGCGATATTGGAGAGTCCTTGTCCAATCAGTTCTTGGTTCGCGTTCAGTCGTTGGCGGGTACGTGCAGCCATCGCCTTTGCAATCGAGATGGCTTCCATGAAACCGATCAGGGAAATCGTAATAGCGACAGGAATCAATTGCCATATGGTTGTTAATTCGAAGGCTGGCAGCACTAGAGCAGGTAGACCTTTAGGGATGTCACCGACCACTTTTCCGCCCGCATCACCAAAGCCGGTGAACCAGGCGAGCAGGGTCGTGATGACAACTGCAATAAGCACACCGGGTAGGTTTGGGGCGAAACGACGTACACCCCACATGATGGCGAATGCCAGGATAGCCATCCCCAACGTAGAGTAATGGGTATTGCCAGCTGCTGCGACTAGGGTATTCCACACGGTTTCGTAGTGATGTGCCTCCCTCTCAACTGAGACGCCGAATACCTTACCCAGTTGAGAAGTTGCGATGATTAGCGCACCTGCATTGGTAAAACCAACCACCACCGGATGGGAGAGGAAGTCAACCAGGACACCCAGTTTGAACAGGCCGAGGAATAGCTGGAAAACGCCGACCATAAAGGCCAGAAGCAGGGCATAGGCCAGATAGGCTTCGGGGGTGGTGGCAAGAGGTCCCAGCGCTGCTGCTGTCATCAATGACACAACGGCCACAGGCCCCGTCGCCAATTGTCGTGATGAACCAAAAATGGCAGCGATCATTGGCGGGAGAAAAGAGGCGTACAGGCCGTAGTAGACAGGCAAGCCAGCGAGTTGAGCATAGGCCATGGACTGCGGTACCAGGACCAGTGCAACGGTAATGCCTGCAATAATATCCGCCCGTACTGTATCCTTGTTCCTTAATTCACCAGCCCATTCCAGAAACGGGATGAATGCCCGTTTCCAACCGGTCATCAGACTCTGTATATGCTCCCACATGATCTTGCCCACCTAGCGGAGTTAGGTGCTTACCGGTTGCTCTGTACGACAAGTTTCGCGAGGATTCAACATGCGGTGGCTCCGCTGTTGGACATCGCTGACTCCACCCTTAGGCAGGTTCCATGGACGCGTGATCGAACTTCTTAGTAAGCTATTGATATCAACCTAAATCTAAGGATTCAGGGACCACAAAAGACCGACATTTGGCCTATATTAAAGCCAGCTAATATTAAAGGATGTTCATGAAAAATGAAAGTGAAATCAGGCATCCAAGCATGATTATTTTTTTTAGTAGCAACTGCCAGGTAAAAATTATTGGCTGTATTGAATAACCAAAACCCGCTGATTCTGTGACAGTTCAATCAGGCTGCACAGTGCTCTTATTGAGTTCTGCTACCAGTTCTACAATGCGTTGAGGACAGATTTTTGCATTGCCGCATAAACGACTGTCCCCAAGCTGCTTTAAAGTGGATTCGATTAGATTTTGCTCTCTGTCTGTCAGGTGCATGCTGGATCCTGACTCGTTAAAAAGACCTTCTAGTGATAGCTGGTGTGTGTGATTTTCAATTTTACAGTGGATTCTTGCCGTCAGACGATCTGTTTTTGACGTTATTTCGAGGGGGACCTCAATTGTGAATCCCTCTTCAGTGAAACCGCTAGTCAATGCATGACATCTCTCACAGTGAATCCTATGATCACTGAAACGCATCTATCCCTACCTCCTCGTGATTCTCTCAGGCCTGTGAACGATCCGGCTTAGTCGTGTTCTTGGGCTGATACCATCCTTGATATTACCAATATATACGCATTTAGTCCGGTTTGCTGATGGAAATATAGGCACACAGTCGCAGAAAGATCTAAATAATGGGTGGGTAGCGGTCGCTATAGCAGAATGAAGAATCAGATAACACAATTGAACCACATATAAGATGCATAGAGGAAGGTAGGCATGTCAATGAATAGAGCTGTTGATCTCATAGTGTCAATTATGGGTAGGTGGAGTACCTAAACCGGATTAATTTTTGTATGTCCACCGCACACAAAGATTACTCGAATTTCACTCAGGAGCGTATCGCCGAACTGGGCGAATCCCGCTTAATGGATATGGAACGTCATGCCAACCAGGAGATGGCGAAGCGTGCGAGACCGGGTGGCTTTATCTACATTATTGCTGCCATGGTGGTAGGGTTTACAACAGATATCTCTGTTGATCATGAGCTTTTTTTCTGGACCTTTATAGGCTTGTTTCTAGTGTAGTGTCCTGAATAAAATATTCATTTATAATTCCCAGTGTTCCGGTTTATGGCAAAGGAAGGAAAAAATGAATTCAGCAGTTG
>JAHXHU010000367.1 GCA_025656375.1 Candidatus Thiodiazotropha sp. (ex Ustalcina ferruginea)
GGATGATATTGCATTGAATCTCAAAGTACTCGACAACCAGATCACCGAAGAGGAATTGAAGCAAGTCTTTCCCGATGTGGAGTGGTTATGCGATGATGAAGTCTCTAGTTTTGGTAACCGTCTGTGTGTATCACGTATTGGCATTTTCAATGGTATCCCTGCACACTACATCAGTGTTTTTTTCCATGATCAGTGGATAAACGGGGTTAAAGTCGGTTACCGACGTAATTATCACGAACAATTAAAACAGCAACTCTGGCAGCAATTGGGTGCCCCGTCTAACAACAGTGAGCCGGTTCAAGTCGTTCAGGGTATGGAGTCTGTACTTCACTGGATTACAGCGTCCGGAAATGTGATCCTCAAAAAGGCATTGACTGAACAGGAAGAGCCTGCACTACTATGGCTATCCTTCTCAGTCATACCACAGTAACGGTATAGTCTCAGTCAGGGAATCTATGATTGGCCCTATCCACGGTTGTTAGGCTCGCAGCTATCAGACACCATACAACGATTCATGTAAAAACTGCTTGAAATACCTCATTACCTGCCCTTTCTGCGTGTATGCGCAGTTCATGAATTTCATCTGTCATCTGATAATCGTTTAACGCTTGAGCTCTCTCTATAGCCTGGTGTACAGATTGGTCAAGAATCAGCCCGCTGCGGTGTTTTACCACACTGTAAACTGCCATCAGTGCAATCTGTTCTTCCAGCTCCATCTTGCACTGATTGTCCAGTATCGTCAGCATGACTGTCGTCACGCAATCTATTTGCAGAGGATCCAGTGAGATTGTTTCTGCCCATACAGTTGCCGGATGTGGCGCATCAAATGCTGTTTTTGTGTTTTTTGATAACATGACATTAATTCCATGTGCCTGAAACATATACTAGTGTAGTCTCCTAATATTGGAAGGAGCCGTAAAATGGCAAATCTTATAAGGGCCTTCGAACAACGTTTCCTACTGGGTATTGAGAAACTTGATACCGACCATCGTAAATTCGTTGATTTGGTCAATCAGTTGGAATGTTCAGAAAAAAAGACGTTCATCAAGCTCTATCCCCTGCTCACAAAACATATCAGTGAACACTTTATGGCTGAAAACAGTTTGATGGCTGAGAGTGGTTACAGTGGAATTCACGAACATATCGATGAACACCAACGGGTACTGAATGAACTCAATCGTATTGGCGAGATGGTCTCAAACGGTTCTGTATCGATGGGGCGTACCTATGTTATCGATCATCTGCCAAACTGGTTTGAGCATCATAGTAGGACAATGGACAGCAGTTTGGCGGCCCATCTCAAGTCCCGGGGCTTTGCGACTGTCTGAGTACAATTAGACGGGTCTCATGCCAACTGTGCCGAGTGTAAAAATCGAGTGCTGAGCAATTGCTACCAATTGCAGTCGAGACAGGCCATGTTCATCACTCCACTGTTCAAGATGATGCAGTAACATGCGTCCAACCCCTTTCTCTCTATGATGTTAGATCCACGATCACATCCTCGACCCAGCCAACGGGACCACCTTCTACGGTTGATAAGACGATCTGCAACGATGCCATGGCAACAACCTCTCCAGCGGCCTCAACCACAAAGAGCTGCGCCTGGTCTGCGTGCAACAGCATTTCCAATCCTGCCCGCTGTTTCACAGGATCAACCTTAAAATCCTGTTCAATTGTGAACAACTGGGTTAAAAGATCTGCCATTTGCCCCACGTCTGTGGGCCTGGCATCACGAGTTGTGTAGTTTAGATGCATCATTTCTCTGTCAGGTTTTTTGAACGAGGGAGTATAGCTCGTCATTGAAACAGGCATCTTCAGCAAGGCAAGGTGCGGCAGGGCCGCGCTTCTAAAGCCGGATGATACGATCTCAAATGAGTGTACGTTCCGGATGGAACTAGTTAAGAGCCAGACTGTGCCTGACCTCACCCTGATGATCGACAATTTCCAACCGGGTGTAATTCCCTTTAGCAATTTTCAAATAGAGACAGGGATAGGTAAGAGCCTGCATCTGCACCATGCCTGGCTTAGGTTTCACCCATTCAACTGCTACGCGTGCTGCATCTGAAGCGAGTTCAAGATGATCGGAGAGTAATTTTAAACCATATCCCCCGCTGGGTTGCTGGCCCATATCCACTCTGACCACCCAAAATTGCTCTGTTTCTATCTTGTCACTGATATCCTTTTGCACTTTAGCGCCAATTCCAGCCCCATCCCCATGCGTCAAGGCGCTATCTGAAACCAACTGAACACCTGCAGCCTGGTTGACACTGCAAACGTACCCTTGCTCCAGTACGCTGACCGAAGAGGCAACCGTGTTACAACTGGAAATTGCCATAAACAGGGGTGCCAAACCCATCCATCTTATCCATTTGTTTAGATTAACGAGTCTCATTTTTGAACATCCAGACGTTGAAACATAAGTGACTGCTGAGGAGCTTGCAGCGATTGTGAACTGGGTGACTGGTATTCATAGGAGGTGATGAAATCACGATCAGTGATGTCACCTGTTCCGACTGTAATGACACGAGGTTGCGAGACTGTGGAATAGCCACCACATGATTCCCCGGCGTCACAGATAATACCATCCATATCCATATCAGAGCCGGCAACGATGAGGTAGTCTCCTGATCCAACGTCGCTGAAACTGTAGCTTACGCTCTCCCCGGCTGCCTCTACCTCATCCTGTTGTAATACCTCATCGGTACTCTGATCCACCAACAGAACGTAGTGGGTGCCTGCATCACCCGTAAGCGTGACATCCAGCACCTGAATGATCACTTCAACCGTTGCAGTGGCACTGCCCGCGTTAATCTGAAATGTTGCGCTATAGGTGGCGGGAGCAAGCCCGGATCGATCGACACTGACCGAGTAACTGCCAAACCCGGAGCCATCAACCTGGTTGGCAGTCAAACTCAACCAACTGATATCCTCCGTGATCTGCACAGTGCCCAATGCACCCCCTATCTGCTCAATAAACAGTGTGGCAGACTGGAGACTGTGTGAAAGATTCAAGCTCTGTGGATTGACACTCAAAGTGGGAACTACCGGTGTCCCTCCTCCGCCCCGTTGTTGAGCGGCGTCCACCGCCTTGAAGGCATCGATCAAGCCATGGCCATATAAATCGTCTCTACCTGTAGCACCAATATCTGTGGTCAGATCACCTGCGGCAAGCATGCTGTCGAACTCCGCCGGGCTCAGACTGGGGTAGACCGCCTTCATCAGGGCGGCCACACCGGCTATGTGGGGAGCAGCCATTGAGGTGCCATTATAGAATACCAACTGGTAATTGACGCTGCCGGATGAATCATCCCCGCCTGCACTAAGTACACCATCGGGCCGTGAATCGCCGTTGAGATCCACACGTAGATCACCACCCGGTGCCGCAACATCGATGGCAGAGCCAAAATTGGAATAGGGTGCACGATTGCGATTGATATCCACTGCACTGACCGAGACCACTCCGTCATAGGAGGCAGGATAGGAGAGTTGGGCTGTATTCTCATTGCCCGCCGCAGCGACGATGATCACCCCGGCAGCGCGGGCGCCAGCGATAGCATCCCCACTGGTCTGATTGGCAGGACCACCACCCAGACTCATATTGATGATGTCGGCGCGCTGTGCAGGTAGCGTACCGGAACTGTTTGAGAGCCCCGCTGCGAATCGGATACCTTGTACAAGATCCAGCGTGTTGCCACCACTCTTACCCAGCACCCGGATCGGCATGATGCGACTATCCCAGGTGACACCTGCAGCGCCTTGAGCATCGTTGCTGCGCGCTGCCACCGTACCGGCTACGTGGGTACCATGAAAGGATGAGGATGCACCATCCTGCAAGGCATCACCCTCATCGTTGGGATTGTTATCGATACCGTCGTTATCACCGGCATTGTCCGGGTCAGAGATAAAATCATACCCGGCAGTGAGTTGACCAGCCATATCCGGATGGTCAAGCAATACACCGGTATCGATAACCGCCACAATGACGCCGTTGTCACCGGTGGTGATATCCCAGGCCTGGGGTAGATTGATCTGGGGATAGTGCCATTGTAAACCGTAGTACTCATCATTCGGTGTCGCCAAGGAGTGCAGGATGTAGTTGGGTTCTGCATAGACGATATCTTGTCGATTACTCAGCTCTTTAATCGCTATTAGGGTATCGAGTTTTTGCTGCTGTTCCTGGGTAAGCTGGGCGTCGTCCTCAGACCGGAATGCAACCTGTCCGGCGTTATCCTTTAGCCTCAGAAGTTGGACACCCCCGGTGTCTCCTTGCTGATTGACATACTCAAACTTATTCAGTGCTGAGTCCAGTTCCCTGGCTTGGGTCGAAGAGGTAGCGAAGCGGGCCAACACATCACCGGGTACAAAATCGTCAGAGAGCCTGAGTGCACCGGGTGGTAGTGATGCAGCGGGCGTCAAGCCTACAGAAAGCAGATAGTTGGAAGCGCCATCAAAAGCAAACACCCTAATATAGTATTGACCATCCGCGGGAATGACTAATGATTCAAATTTTGAAGTGCCGATTGAACTATCGATAAAGTTTCCATTCAAGTCGTACAAATAGAGATCCAGATCGACACCGATACCTAAGTCTGCAATATTGAGCAATAAGGTCTGACCGGCGTTCATATCGATCAAATAGTAGTCTTCCACATCGCCAGATAAAGAGGAGTTGCCTGAAGACCCACTGCGCGGAATATTGACATAACCACCGATATTGACAGGATTAGGCACCTGTTGCGCTGCCGTTCGAGGTTGATTGGGGATCGGGGTCGTCTCGATGTCATTGACGTCACTGTCTGTCACCACAAAGGCGGGGACGATCAGATTGCCACTGATCACTACCCTTTGGTTACTATCGACATCATTACTACTGCTCCCTCCACCCCCACCACAGGCACCTACAATGGAAGCCACAACCAGGGAGAGGCCTAAGTATGTCAGTATGTTAAATCTCATTATAATGCCCACTCCTCGCTAACCCCTTGCACATCCAGGTGAATAATAGAACTATCGATTGTAGTTGAATCAAAATACATTTCAAAGGCAGGATTTTTCCCTATACTAAAAACGCCTAAGATCAGCGTATCACGCTTCATGCCTTATGCTTGGAGCGAAAAACAATGCCTGAGTTTCACTGACAAACACGACACCTGTAACAGACCATGGGACGTTACAAACCACCTGCCCAACCAAAATCACCCTACATCACTGCTCCCGGCTATGCTCGGCTCAAAGAAGAGCAACAGGCATTGTGGATTCATCGACGCAGTGTCACCCAGGCATTGGCTGCGGCAGCAGCCGAAGGTGATCGTTCCGAAAATGCAGAATACATCTACCGCAAGAAGGAGCTGCGGGAGATCGACCGACGTATACGTTATCTACAGAAGCGTTTACCTGAGCTAACGGTTGTCAACCAACCACCCAGCAATCCGGAACAGGTTTTTTTTGCCGCCTGGGTTGGATTGGAGAGTGAGGATGGCTCAGCGTGTGAATACCGAATCATTGGACCTGACGAGATCGATCATCAACCAGCCTACATCAGCCTTGATTCTCCCCTTGCACGTGCTCTGATGAAGCGGTCACTGAATGATGAAGTGCTCGTTGAAACCCCGGCTGGCCCAGCCCGTTACTGGATTACAAAGATTCGCTACGAAGAGACCTGAGTAAAACCTCTCGCTTACTTAAGGGGGAAAGCCGCAAATTGTCACTATGTGTTTTCAGAAGACAATTCCCTATTTGGCGTTAATTTGCGGCAGATCTTCCGAAGTGTGATTCTGGTGGACTGCTCCTGGCAATGGTTCAGTTACCAAATCAGCGCCGGCTCATCCATCCGAGCAAGCTGTTCACGAAGTGTCAGAATATGCTCCTCCCAGAAACGTGTTGTGTCGAACCAAGGAAAAGCCTGGGGAAAGGCAGGATCATCCCAGCGTCTGGCCAACCAGCCAGCATAGTGTACCAATCTCAAAGTACGCAGGGCCTCAAGGAGATGGAGTTCTGACGGATTGAAATCATAAAACTGAGTGTACCCTTCCAACAGGTCGGCCAATCTTTCATTCATATAACCTCGATCTCCCGACAGGAACATCCATAGATCCTGCATCGCAGGGCCTGTCCGGGCATCGTCAAAGTCAACGATCTGTGGCCCGTCATCGCGCCACAGGATATTTCCCGGATGACAATCGCCGTGCAGACGAATATGGCTCACTGATCCAGCACGGGCATAACAATCCTCGATACGGGTCACCAAGTCCTTCAGTAGGCTCTCATAGGCGGCTAACAAATGATCTGGGATAAACTCATGCTCCAAAAGATATTGGCTGGGCTCCCGCAAATAGCTCTCGATGTCGATACCGGGTCGATATTGGAAAGAGCGGGTGGCGCCCAAGAGGTGAATCCTACCGATGAAACGTCCTAACTGCTCGAGTTGATCAGGATTATCCAGTTCCGGTGCACGACCACCCTTGCAGGGGTAGAGAGTAAAGCGGCAGCTATCATAGTGCAAAAGCGTATCGCCCTCTGCATTACTAAGGGGTGCTATCACAGGTATCTCCTGCTCAGCCAGATCAAGCGTGAATTGGTGCTCTTCCAGAATGGCCTGATCGCCCCAACGCTTGGGACGATAAAATTTGGACACCAGAGGAGGTCCTCCCTCCTCCATACCCACTTGATAGACCCGGTTTTCATAGCTGTTAAGCGCAAGAAACTGTCCACTGCATACAACCCCTGTCGATTCAATGGCATCCAGCATGGCATCGGGGGTCAATGTGGCAAAGGCATGTTCATCTTTACCTGAAGACCCCTCTTCGGAGAAGCTCATATCCAACTACTCATCGATCCAGTCTCCTGACGCTCTCCAGAATGAGTCATTCATTTTGGATATTAGTATGTGGTCAACTATCCAACGATCCTGATAGTGACTTTAGTGTGGTGTATCATACTATTATACTTTGCATCAGTTTTGATCACTTTCCTCGTTCCGGTGAGTGCCAGAATCCATTCAACAGGCAGTAAAAAAATGTGTTCGACAGACTCCATCCTCAGTGAACCAAATCCCAACTGGTTGCAACGCTGGAAAGATAATAACATCGGCTGGCATCACGTTGAGTTCAACCAGCACTTGCTAAACCACTGGCATGCCCTCTATCTGCCACAGGGCTCCCTGGTATTGGCGCCACTATGCGGAAAAAGCAAAGATTTGGTCTGGCTTGCTGAACAGGGTTACCGTATTCGCGGAGTCGAACTGAGTCAGCTGGCGGTCAAAGCCTTTTTTGAGGAACTTGCACTGCAGCCACTGGTAGAGCCTGTCGGCCATTTTGAGCGCTGGAGCAGTGGCCCGTTCGAGATACTATGCGGTGATATTTTCCACCTGGATGATCTTGATAACAGTGACGTGGATGCTGTCTATGATCGAGCCTCCCTGATCGCCCTTAACCCTCATCAGCGAGCTGGCTATGCCCGGTTGTTGATAAACACACTGCCCCGGCAGTCAAAGATATTACTGATCACTATGGAGTACCCACAGCAGGAGATGACTGGACCGCCCTTCAGCGTTCATGAGAGTGAGGTACTTGCGTTGTTTGAAAACCGCTTTTCCATACGAAAACTACATACATTAAATATATTGCAGGATACGGAACGCTACCGCGACAAAGGCGTAAGCCACATAATGGAACAGATATACCTATTAAAATAGTCTTTGCTTTATTTAGTGGAACCAGTCACTCACCTCAACAGCCACGGCCTGGTTATCATCTGATAGCCAGACTTGATTCTCCTGAATGGTGGCATTGAGATGCATATTCCGTTGTGAGAGCACTTCAAGCCGGGTCCCGCTAGTGTAGTGTCCTGAATAAAATATTCATTTATAATTCCCAGTGTTCCGGTTTATGGCAAAGGAAGGAAAAAATGAATTCAGCAGTTG
>JAHXHU010000233.1 GCA_025656375.1 Candidatus Thiodiazotropha sp. (ex Ustalcina ferruginea)
CTTCACCATTCCAAGTGAAACGCCCTGTGCGGAGCCGCATGCAGGGTGTTGTGGGGGCTGGGGGTTAGAGACCCCCGGCTACCCGATTGACAACCAAATGGCGGGATTGACCGCGTTAGGTTAAATGCCTGTACTGATCAGGTTGTGCTGTACCGGGCTAGCCTTGAAAAAGGAAGAAACCCCGTTTTGTGTGTACAATCTGTTGTTCTTTATAACAAAATCGTATCGAAGGATGTTCCTCTGTGACTACAATGAAAAACGACCGACTGTTGCGTGCCCTGTGCCGCGAGCCTGTGGATATGACCCCGGTGTGGATGATGCGCCAGGCCGGGCGATATCTACCAGAGTATCGGGCCACCCGGACCAAGGCGGGCAGCTTTATGGATCTGTGTCGAAATCCTGACCTGGCCTGTGAAGTCACCATTCAGCCATTGGAACGCTATCCACTGGATGCTGCGATACTCTTCTCGGATATCCTGACCGTACCCGATGCGATGGGTCTAGGCCTCTATTTCACAGAAGGCGAAGGACCCCATTTCGAGCGGCCGATAGGTGATAAGGCCGCTATCGATGCCCTCGGTGCACCGGATATGGAGGATGACCTCGGTTATGTAATGGAAGCCGTGCGGACCCTCCGTAGGGAGCTGGATGGGCGGGTCCCACTGATCGGTTTCAGTGGTAGTCCCTGGACGCTGGCTACCTACATGGTCGAGGGTGGCGGCACTAAAAATTTCTCCAAGGTAAAGGGGATGATGTTCGACCGCCCGGAGTTGATGCATGTGCTGTTGAGTAAAGTGGCGAATGCCGTTACCGCGTACCTGAATGCCCAAATTGACGCTGGTGCGCAAGCAGTGATGATCTTCGATACATGGGGCGGCGCCCTGACTCCACAGCACTACCAAGCCTTCTCTCTCGACTATATGCAACAGATTCTGCAAGGCCTTAAACGGGAAGCAGAGGGACGTAAAGTGCCGGTTATCCTATTTACCAAGGGGGGCGGTTTCTGGTTGGAACAGATGGCAGACAGTGGATGTGATGCACTGGGAATAGACTGGACCTTGAGCCTTTCAGATGCCAGACGTCGCGTCGGTGACAGGGTTGCGCTACAGGGTAATCTCGATCCATGTACCTTGTATGCATCACCTGAGCGGATCAGGGAAGAGGTGGGTCAGGTATTGGCCAGCTATGGTAAAGGGAACGGTCATGTTTTCAATCTTGGACATGGCATTCACCCGGAGATCAACCCTGAACATGCGGGTGTATTTGTCGACGCAGTGCACGAACTGAGTCGTGCCTATCATGTCGACGACTAAAATGGGCTGAAAAGACGATGAAAATTACATTGCTCGGACTCGGACTTATGGGTCTTCCCATCGCCCACAGGCTGATTCACTGTGGACACGACGTAATCGCCTGGAACCGTTCATCGGAACGTCTGCGGTTAGCGGAGGCCGAAGGGATCAGTGTCGATTCAGCACTCATTCCTGCAATAGAGGCAGGTGAAGTGCTGTTACTGACCCTCAGTGATGCAGCGGCTATCGATGAGGTGCTGTTTAGTGAGCCGGTGATACCGCTTCTCGAAGGAAAGATTATCCTGCAGATGGGCACCATAGCGCCTGATGAGAGCCGCACTATCAGCAGTCGAGTGGAACAGGCGGGAGGCGACTACCTCGAGACGCCTGTACTGGGTAGTATACCGGAGGCCAGATCCGGAGAGCTGATCATCATGGCAGCAGGGTCAGAGGCGGCTTACCATCACTGTCTCCTGATGTTGCGTGGACTTGGCAAGGAGGTCAACCATGTCGGTCTGGTGGGACAGGGTGCGGCGATGAAACTGGCGATGAACCAGCTGATCGCTTCGCTCACAGCAGGTTTCTCGCAGAGTCTGGGCTTGATACGCGCCGAGGGCGTTGAGGTGGAGCCATTTATGAAATTGCTGCGCCAGAGCGCGCTGTATGCACCCACATTCGATAAAAAACTGCAGAAATTCATGGAGCATGATTACAGTAACCCGAATTTTCCTCTCAAACACCTGATCAAGGATATTGCTCTGTTTCAACGTGTGACTGAGGCCTCTGGGATGAATGGCGAGATTGCAAGCGCCACACTACGCGTCCTTATCAACGGCCAGGAAGCCGGTTATGGCGACGAGGATTACTCATCGCTATATGAAGCGATCAACCCGGGATTTGATGTAGAGACAGATATCGGCTGTTGACCGGATACTGGCGGGAGTCCAAGAGGAGCTGACCGCTGATCGTGTCAATCGATGGTTGATGCAGGGGTGCGGCCTGCCGCACCATGCCCCCTGGTCATGTTCGGGAGAAAAAGACTGGGGCAGACGCTCTCTGTCGCGATTTTGATCAAAATCAATGGCTGCAGTATGACAATCGGTTAGGATGCTGCACTTTCCGACACTATTCCTGCCAGAGTCATCGTGAGCCATTATCAACTACCTGTCATCGATATCACCGAGATCCCATTAGTGGCACTCGAGACCATGAATGAAGTTCACCGGGAAGAGGTTGCCTTGATCAATCAGCTGGGTGAACTTGTCATTGCTGGGGTTGAGGGCAGTCCGGATTCAGAGGCCATAACGTCCAAGTTGAATGAGTGGGTGGTACATACTCGTGCTCATTTTGATGGCGAAAACAAAATGATGAAGGAATATGGATTTCCACCCTACCCTGTACACATGGGAGAGCATCAACATGCACTCTCAAGAATTGAGTCGCTGCAACAGCAATGGCTTGGCGATAACCAATTGGACAGGCTCGCAGAATATATCTTTGTGGAGTGGCTGGAGTGGTTTAAGGCGCATGTGAACAGTATGGACATGCTGACCGCCAGGTTTCTCAGCCAATTGATCTAGGGTCCTCGCTCTCTGGAGAGATCCTTCTATTCGAGGGGCGGTGACTCCTCTGTTCACCGTCCCTCTGACTTTAGCCTATCAAGACTGAGACTATGATACCCAGTATCAAGATGGTTAGTGCGCCTACTATTGCATTATCACTACCTAACAGGGTGTTGTCCTCCAAGATTGACCTAGACCATCAAAAGTTTTTGCTCACCGGCTTATCCGTATCGAGTGGTGGGTAATCAGGATAAATTGATTATTATTAGGTCGTTAATCAGGGCGGTTACACACTTTTCCATGGATTCGGGAAAACAGTGTGATTGAATTGCATTTATGTGGCCCCCTGCCCTTTTGCAGCCATTTCATGATACAAATGACCTTTTTAACCCTCTATTCAGGGTGAACCATGAGACTGATGTTTAGTGAACTGCCTGGAAGGCATGAACGCCATCGAGTGCGTAAGTATAACAATCCGCTTTATTCTGAAAGTGAGCGCATCCTTACTCAGGATCAACTGATGGAAGCCCAACGTCTTGATCATGAGGAATTGGTTGCTTATATAGGCCAGTTGAGAAAGCTGGTGGGTGAAGCTGTGGCGCTTGGGCCCCACGAGCAGAGTGATGTCATCCTTGAGTTAAAAGAGCGTTTGGATGTGGCCTATGAGCATGCCTGTCGATTGGCCGATGATCAGACACCGAATAAGCATGCCATCATCAAATTGGTAGAGGTCATTATGCAGGCCGTGTGGAAAGGTGCGGGCAATGATAGTCTTGCTTTGCAAGAGCTAGAGCAGGAGGAGACAGCACGTAAGACCCACTTCGAGCTGCTTGAGCATCCATTGGTAGCAGACCTTCTGGACCCCGAGTCATTGATTTCAAAAGAGGAGTTGTTTCCGGTGTTACTCAGTGCTGAACGGAAGGAATTCGAAGCAGCTCTGACCCTGTTTGATCCCATTCAGCTGGAAGCACTTCTGGAGCAGGGTGAGGTGATCATTCAGCACCTCGACAGTGATGTGCAATTAGAGAGTGCCAGACAGCGAATGGAAGAGCTGAAATCCCTTGTGTCATCAGAAAGGGCAAGCTAGGTTATCCAAGGTTTATTACACTTTATAAACTATCGGCAAAGTTTTGAGTCCAGTAGATACGGTATTGTGAAGCCGGGTTTACCGCTACAGCTTCACCCATCTCAGTGAAACTGGGATTCATAAGATTAGCGCAGTGACCGGGGCTGTTAAGCCAGGCGTTCATAGCAGCTTCTTCATCAGCATAGCCAGCCGCAATGTTTTCCCCATAGGTCCGCCAATTATAACCTGCTGCAGTAATTCGGTCTCCCGGGCTTGAATCATCAAGCCCCGTGTGGCTGAAAAAATCATTATCAGCCATTGAGGTTGAGTGACCCTGAGCGGCCTGTTCGAGATGACAGTGCCAGGCCAGTGACGAAGTTGCCGGATAGTTGGTCGTGCCACATGCTCTAGCAACAGCCCTGGCGTTGTTGACCAAGGATAACATTACCTTGTTGCTTGTATTCATGCAGAGGTCAATGGTGCCCTGGCTGGTCTGTCCCAAGTTGTATTGAGATCCGGTTGTGAAGCTCCAGCTCTCACCCGTAACAAGATTACCTGCCAGGTCTTGCAGGGTATCTGCAAGCGTGACGGTATAGGTGGTTGCTGTAGTGAGTGTTGTATCGGGGGTCAGAGTGATGCGGTGGGTATTGCTGTCATAGGTAACACTACCCGATAGGGTGTTAGTGTTAAGGCTAATCTGCAGACTCTGGTTATTGATGAGGGATGCAAGCAGTGCCTCATCAAATGTAATGGTGACGTTGGTGGTGATAGCGACGCCTGTTTCATTGGATTGGGGTGTTCTTGAGACGACGCTGGGAGCGGTTGTATCCGCCATGGGTGACACAAGGATCTCAATCGTAGCGCTATTTGCGAGTGCGCCATCATTTATTTCGAGTTTGAAAGCAAACGTGGTGGGTTGATCGACGGTAGGCGCGATAAAACTGAGTGTTGGATTGGAAACGCCAGCTAGGCTGATCGGTTCGCCAAGTGTTTGGCTCCAGAGAAAATTCAGAGTATCACCATCAGGATCTGTTGAGCTCGAACCATCCAGGGTAACCGTTTCTCCTGAGGTAAGCTGTTGAGCCGCCGTGATCCTCGCAGTGGGTTGATGATTGATACTCTCTTCTACAGGCGGAGCGGTATTTGGTGGAGGATTATCCGCAGGGGGGCTGTCTCCTGTCGGCGGAGTATCGGCAGGTGGGGTATCCCCTGTCGGAGGATTATCATCCGCCGGCGGTGAGCTATCCTGTTGTGAATCCCCTTGAGAAGCACCTTGATCGGTATTGTTGGTGCTCGAATCGGCACTACCTGAACCGCCGCCGCAGGCGCTCACCCCAACAGCCACTAGTGCCAATAAGCCCATGAGTATTTTGTTCTTATTTAAGATCATATCACTACCTGAAATTCCAACACTGCCTATTGTGACCAAGAAGAGGGCATATAGGGTGATTCAACTAGCCTCTTATCTGATCCGCTTTTCTATTAGTTGGCATCTACCAAAAAAACTACAGCAATGGATTTATACAGCCAATGTGCTAGTTCACAAATATGTAAATGGAAACACTATTTCGTGCACGGCCAGGAGAGATAGTCGTTATTTTCCTTGGATGAGTAGAGCTACCCGGTATTGCGCAGGCCTGCGGATATGGCATTAATTGAACGTAGTAGAGGTCTCAGCCACATCGACTGTTCCTCTTCAGAGAGGTTGTTTTTACGGTAGTGCCGGATAAGCCCCAGTTGAATATGGTTCAGAGGGTCAAGATAGGAGTCGCGACGGCTGAGTGACTTTTTAAGTACGGGGGTTTCATCTAACAATTCATCAATCTGTGCAATCATTAAGATTTGCTGGCGTGTATGTTCATATTCATTCTTAATTTCAGAAAAGATCCTGTCTCTGGTTTGAGGGCTCGAGCAGAGTTGGGCATACTCCCAGGCAATGGTCATGTCCGATTTGAACAGCGCCATCTGTGCATTGCTGAGTAGTGTATGAAAGAAGGATACATGGTCTGTAGCTGTTTCACCCGCTCAGGCTTTTGACTGTGCCACTGTTCAAGTGCAGTTCCAATACCGTACCAGCCCGGTAGATTTTGTCTGGCCTGTCCCCAGCCAAAAACCCATGCAATCGCCCGTACTGATGATTTTGATCTGTTGCCTTTACTCCGGTGAGAAGGACGTGACCCAATATTCATCATGCCGATTTCAGTCACGGGTGAGAAGTAGTCAAGAAATCCATCTGTACCTTCTGTTAATTTACGAAAGTGATCTTCACTGATCGATGCGATTTCATTCATGGTATTGATGTATTGCTGCTTTTCATCCTTGATGTCTTGTACCTCACCAAGACTTGCTTTAAAGAGTCCAGTGATACCCATGGACAATTCAAAGATAGCGGTTTCCCGATTGCCGTATTTGTACGAGAGGACCTCGCCCTGCTCAGTGAACTTGATTTCGCCTTTTACGGTATTACTGGGTTGGGCAAGGATGGATTGATGCGTGGGGCCGCCGCCACGGCCAACAGTGCCACCACGGCCATGAAACAGGCGGCATCGAATACCTTGCCGGTCAGCAAGTGCAATAATGCGCTTCTGGGTCTGGTAGAGGTTCCAGGCCGAGGCCATGATGCCGCCATCTTTTGCCGAATCAGAATAGCCAAGCATGACCTCCTGGCGATTGTTATTGGCTGCAAGCAGATGTTTATAGCAGCGGTTTGAAAACAGATCGCTGAGGATTGACTCGCTTCGTTTTAGATCGTCAATCGTCTCAAACAGTGGTGAAATTTCAAGCTGACTGAACCAATCACCATTTTGTAGCCCAACAAGGCCAGTCAGATTGCCTAGAAAAGCGACCTCCATAATGTCACTGGATTGATGTGTCATGGAGATAACATACTGTCCGATGGCTCGTGGACTGATCTCCCTTTTACTGTCTGCAATGAGCTCAAATACTGCCAATATGTCGCGGGTTTCCTGTGAAAGGGCTTCGATCAATAAGGGTCTCGTCGTTCCTTCAGTAATGACTTGATCAAGCAATTCCATTCTTTGATGGGTTTTGAGTTGAAGATAGTCTGTGGTGTCTCCAGTGCGTTGCAGTATTTCTGCTACAGCCAGTGTGTGTAGTGTCGACTCCTGCCTGATGTCAAGGCGGGAGAGATAGAACCCGAAAGTTTCGGCAAGATGGATCAGGTCCTGTAACCCCCCCTCTGCCGCATTATCGTCACCATGGCTCAAGAGCGAATGTGAAATCAGTTTCAAATCCCGTTGAAAGGCGATCTCATTTGTATAACTTCCGGACCGGGTCTCTTTATTGATTTTGTCTTCCGACTCAGCATGGAGGAGTGTCAGTTCAAGGCGCTCTCGAATGATAAATAACTTGCGACGATAGGGTTCATCCTCAAATCTTCTGGGATTGCGGATAAATAATTTTTTATAGCGTTCGTTATCAGCCTTCAGGCTTTCAGAAAATGCCCAGTTTGGTGTGCAGAAGCGGTCAGAAAAGGTGAGTTCTGCAATCAGCTCGTCGACACGTCTTATATACTCGCGCAAGATGGTCTGCTGCTGCAGCCTGAGAGCGAGGCGAGTAACGTCAGGTGTTACGAAGGGGTTACCATCACGATCGCCGCCTATCCATGAACCGAAGCGAATAAAAGGGGGTAACTGGATGCCGTAGTACTCATCATAGTCGTCATAGACACGTTCGATGCCGGTCTGTAATCGGCGGTATATCTGCGGTACGGCCTCGAAAAGGCTGCTTTGGAAGTAGTGCAGACCTAGGCGAATCTCGTTTCGAACCTCGGGGCGAACAGCTCTCACCTCTTCTGTCTTCCACAGTGTCTGAATCTGAGTCTTGAGAGATTTAATCGCAAAATCCCGCTGTCCTAATCGGCTTTTGGGTGCATCCGCTGCCGGCCATGGATAGCGAATGCGCAGGCTGGTAGACCCCGGTAGGCGTAGGGCCCGGGCAGGTATCCGTTGTCGCGAAGCGGCT
>JAHXHU010000432.1 GCA_025656375.1 Candidatus Thiodiazotropha sp. (ex Ustalcina ferruginea)
TCCGGGGCCATAACAGGTTGTCGAAGATCGAGTCGATTTCGGGGACTTGGAAGTCCCGAAATCCATCATGAGATCAAAGACTCTCTTGAACGTCATGATCTTCAACGAAGCGCAGCTCAACATCTGGCTAGCGGCCTATCTTTGGCCGATGGTGCGCATCAGTGCCATGCTGCTGTCAGCGCCGCTGTTCAGTTCACGTCAGGTGCCGGTGCGGTTGCGACTCTTTATGATGCTGCTGATTACCTTACTGATAGCGCCAAACCTACCCCAGCTACCACCAGCCGATGTGCTGAGCCACACCGGTTTTATCATCATGTTGCAGCAGATACTGATTGGCGTGATGATGGGATTCATTCTGCAAATGGTATTCGGTGCACTTGTTTTTGGTGGTCAAGTGATCGCTTATAGCATGGGGCTGGGTTTTGCATCGATGGTTGATCCAACCAATGGTGTCCAGGTACCGGTGGTGGCTCAGTTCTATCTGATTCTCGCGACTTTGCTTTTCCTGGTTTTTAATGGCCATCTGCTGTCGATTGAACTGGTGGTGGATAGTTTTGTTACCATGCCAGTAGCAACAGATGGATTGTCAAGAAACGGAATACTTGAACTTGTTGCCTGGGGTAGCCGTTTATTTGCCGGAGGTTTACTGATCGCACTACCGATTGTTGGCGCCATGTTGATGGTCAACATGGGGATGGGGGTGGTGATGCGTGCTGCACCTCAGTTGAATATCTTCTCGATTGGATTTCCTATTACCATGCTGCTTGGATTTGTATTGATCTGGGTAACGCAGCCAAACGTCTTCACTGTCTTTAATGAGCTATTGGATGAGGCCTTCCAACATCTGATGCAGAGCCTGCGAGTGACGAGGTGAGTCATGGCTGAGAACGACAACGGTCAGGAAAAAACAGAACAACCCTCGTCAAAACGACTCCTTGATGCGAAGCGCAAAGGACAGGTGCCTCGCTCCAAAGAGTTGAATAGTATGGCGGTGACCATGATGGGTGTGGTTGCACTGGTAATGATGAGCCATACCATCGGCAGTAGCCTTTCAGATATGATGAGCCAGAGCTTTGTTCTGACCCGGGAACAGATCTTCGATACCCATACCATGGGGATACAACTGGGAGTAGGGCTAGGCCAGGTTTTGCTGGCTCTTATACCTTTCTTTCTAATCGTAATCATTGCAGCAATCATCAGCTCAGTCGCCTTGGGTGGCTTCTCTATCAGTGCTGAGGCAATGACGCCGAAACTAAGCAAGTTGAGTCCATTGAAGGGTATGAAGCGTATCTTCTCCCCGCGTGGTTTGGTTGAAATGCTGAAGGCGATGGCAAAGTTTATTTTTATTGGTGGAATCACAGCCCTTTTGTTATGGACTTCTATGGGGAAGTTTCTCGCACTACACGGGATGGAGATCGCCCAGGCACTTGAGCATTTGAATGGCATGATAGGCGGGTCGGTGATCTTGATGACCGCGACACTGATTCTGATAGCGGCCATCGATGTACCGTTCCAGCTTTGGGATCACAAACGTCAGCTGAAGATGACTCGCCAGGAAGTACGGGACGAGATGAAGGAGACCGATGGCAAACCGGAAGTAAAGAGCCGTATTCGCCAACTGCAGCGTGAGATGGCGCAGAAACGTATGATGCAAGAGGTACCCAAGGCCGATGTTATTGTCACAAATCCGACCCACTTCGCTGTTGCACTGAAATATGATCCACAAAAAATGTATGCACCAAAACTATTGGCTAAGGGTGCTGACCTGGTTGCTATGAATATCCGAAAAGTAGGTGACGAGGCCAAAGTACCGGTTGTTGAGTCTCCAATGCTTGCAAGGGCGATCTACTTCCATACTGAACTGAACACGTTTATTCCCGCTGGGCTTTACCTCGCAGTAGCCCGTCTGTTGGCTTATGTCTTTCAACTCCGCGCCTACCGGACTGAGGGTGGAGAGTATCCTGAGCTGCCGGATGATTTGGCGGTTCCGGAGGAGTATCAGCATGATTAACTATAGAGTTTTGAGTTGTTAGTTATGAGTTTTGAGTTTATGTATACGCTTTGCTCATGCTTTGTATTAGGACGTCTAAACAGGCCGTGCATGGAGTGCACTCATTCAAATCAAAACTCAAAACTCAAAACTTTTTCGAGTAGTAACAATGGATGCCACAGCAATTCTCAACAATGTAAAGCAAGTAGGAGCACGTGGCCTAGGTGCGCCGCTGGTGTTGATGATGCTGTTGACGATGGTGGTGATTCCGCTGCCTCCGATCGCATTGGATATGTTTTTTACCTTCAACATCACACTCTCTCTGGTTGTAATGTTGGTTGTTGTCTATACTCGTCAGCCCCTTGAATTTTCTGTTTTTCCCAGTTTGTTGCTAATCGCAACCCTGTTGCGTCTTGCGCTCAATGTGGCCTCTACCCGTGTGGTGTTACTGGAAGGTCATACCGGCGGGGATGCTGCTGGTAAGGTGATTGAAGCATTTGGCGCCTTTGATATCGGGGGCAACTATGCCGTGGGCCTGGTGGTTTTTCTCATCCTGGTGATCATCAATTTCGTGGTGGTGACCAAGGGCGCGGGACGTGTTTCTGAAGTCAGTGCCCGCTTTACATTGGATGCGATGCCGGGTAAGCAGATGGCTATCGATGCGGATCTCAACTCGGGCCTCATCGATCAGGATGAGGCCAGGACCCGGCGTGAAGAGGTCTCCCGCGAAGCGGACTTCTACGGTGCGATGGATGGTGCAAGTAAATTTGTCCGTGGCGATGCCATCGCAGGTATTCTGATTCTCTTCATCAATATCATCGGTGGTCTCTCGATTGGCATGGCCCAGCACAATCTCGACTTTTCGACCGCGCTGCAGAACTATGTGCTGTTAACCATAGGTGACGGTTTGGTAGCGCAGATTCCATCATTACTACTTTCTACATCCGCAGCGATCATCGTTACCCGGGTAGCCAGTACACAGGATGTAGGTGGGCAGATAATCAGCCAATTATTCACCAGTCCCAGAGCGCTGGCTGTCGCTGCAGCGGTACTGTTTCTGATGGGTATTATTCCCGGTATGCCCAACTTCGCCTTCCTCACGCTGGCAGCAGCACCGGCAGCAGGGGCCTGGATGATCTGGCAACGTCAATTGAAACCGGCTGAAGCACCGGTCATCGAAGAATTGACCGAACAGCCGGAACAACGCGATCTGAGTTGGGAAGATGTTCAGCCGGTCGATCTTATCGGGCTTGAGGTGGGGTATCGTTTGATTCCACTGGTGGATCGAAATCAGGGTGGGCAGCTGATGAACCGTATAAAAGGTGTCAGACGTAAGCTTTCACAAGAGTTAGGATTTCTTATTCCCTCGGTGCATATTCGTGACAATCTGGACCTCAGTCCTAACAGCTATAGAATCTCGATCAATGGGGTTGCTATGGCGCAAGCGGATATTTTTCCAGACAGAGAGTTGGCTATCAATCCGGGGCAGGTGTTTGGTGAGCTACAGGGAGCGGCTACGAAGGATCCCACATTCGGCCTTGACGCTGTGTGGATCGATCCTGAACAGAAGGATCATGCTCAGACGTTGGGTTACACAGTGGTGGATGCCAGTACCGTTGTGGCGACCCACCTAAGCGAGATGCTGCAAACCCAATCCAACGAACTTTTAGGGCATGAGGAGACGCAGCAGCTGTTCGATATGCTGGCCAGGAGTGCACCAAAACTGGTGGAAGATCTGGTACCCAAGGCACTCTCACTGAGCGTAGTGACAAAGATACTGCAGAACCTGTTGGCTGAACATGTGCCGGTCCGTGATTTCCGTACCATCGCCGAAACCCTGGCAGAGCAGGCCCACAGGACCCAAGATCCCGGTGCTTTGACAGCATCAGTCAGGGTTGCACTCTCCCGGGGGATTGTGCAGAAATTGATTGGAACCACTGAAGAGATTCCTGTGGCGGTGCTCGATCCGACACTGGAGCAGTTATTGCAAAGAACCTTACAGGCTTCGGAAGAGGGTCAGGCGGGTTTCGAACCGGGGTTGGCAGAGAGATTACAGAATGCATTGGCGGAGACCAGTACAGCGATGGAGGCCCAGGGACAAGAGAGTGTACTCCTGGTAGCGGCACCGATCAGACCCTGGATGGCCAGATTCGCGAAACATGCAGCACCGGGTATGCACATCCTCTCCTACAACGAAATACCGGATAATCGTCAGATCAAAGTGATTTCTACGATTGGCAACAATGCTGGTGACTAGAAAGTGACTGTTCAAAAACAGATATCTTTATGATTCAAGTCATCCCGGCGCATACCGGGATCCAGGGTATTCAGCGACGAACCGGATTCCGGCATGCGCCGGAACGACGGGTACTGCTGACACAGAACTCAAATTCTGAAACTTGAGTAAAGAGTTCGTGACAATCACACTAACCTCAATGTGCCTCTTACGCCGGAACCTTGGCGGAGTAGATGTCGGGAGTCAAGAGACCGGCGTTTTGACAGCCACTGTCAGGATTGCGCCATCTCCGTATGTTTATCTGCAACTTATTGTAAATACAGATTAAAATACATTCTCAATACGAATTTCAAGATTGGAACGGTTATTGCAAAGTATGTTTCAGACCTCTGAAGGGGGCGACAGGCTTAGGCGTAGAGCTGGTTGAGACCAGCAAAGTAACACCAAAGCCGGAGAGTGGACATGAAGGCTGATAGGCGCTAGCTCAATCCCGAGCGATCGCCGGGGATCGTGGACTATGAAGATACGACGTTTTTTTGCCTCTGATATGCGACAGGCACTACGCCATGTGCGTGAGGCCCTGGGTGCGGACGCCGTGATACTCTCCAATAAGAGTGTACAGGGTGGAGTCGAATTGGTAGCGGCAGTGGACTACGATGAGTCTGCCTTTAACAGCACACAGCCCACCTCCATTGAAACCCAATCCCTGCCACTGGCAGACAATAGATCAACCCGGTCACCTGCAACCAAAGCACCCTATGCAACGATGCAGGATACTGTTGATGAGTTACCTAAACCAACCCCTGGCCATACCCAACCCAAGCCAGACCAGAGACCGGATCAACCTCGAGTAGAGTGGAGTCAAGACCCGGTTCTGAGAGAGATGCGCCGGGAGATGCAGGCACTGCGTCGCATGATGGAGAATGAACTTTCCGAGCTTACTTGGCGAGACCTTGGCCATCGCCGTCCACAGACTCAAGACCTCATGCGTCGCCTGATGGGATTGGGATTGGATGCGAGTCACTGCAAAGAGCTGGCCTACCGGGTAGAAGATGCAGAAACCCCGGAGCAGGCCTGGCGTCAGGCAGTGGCTCAGCTAGTCAATGAAATCCCTACTGTCAAAAAGGATCTTCTCGATCAAGGTGGAATTCTGGCTTTGGTCGGACCGACCGGTGTCGGCAAGACCACCACAATTGCCAAATTAGCCGCCAGATTTTGCCTGCGTCATGGCAACCGTCATCTGGCACTGATTTCAGCAGACAGTTATCGCATCGGTGCTCAAGAACAACTTCAAAACTATGGACGCATCCTGGATGTACCGGTTCGCAGCGTCACCAACCCGGAAGAGCTCAGTAACGCGCTGCATGCCTTTGCCGAAAAGCGACTGGTACTTATCGATACAGCCGGGATGGGTCAGAGAGATCTCAAACTGACCGAACGTTTGGCGCTGTTAAACACCGGCAATCACCCGGTGAAATCACTACTGACACTCTCTGCTACCACTCAACGCTCTGCATTGAGTCATGCGATCCGTTCTTTCGGCATCGTACAACCGATTGGTGTCATCTTGACCAAGATGGATGAAACCGCTTCTCTTGGTGGCGTCATTTCTTCTCTTTTAGATGCGAGACTTCCCCTGGCATTCGTTACTGATGGTCAACGGGTTCCGGAGGATATCCAGATAGCAAATGCCGATACGCTGGTCAGGCAGGCTGTGGACATGACAGAGTCAATGGAGGGAGGGCACGATGAGGAGTACCTGGCAATGGCCTTCGGAGGAATGAGTGAACATGCACATGTCTGAACAGATCGAAGATCAGGCGACAGGACTGCGAAGAATGATCAATCCCGAACCGGTTAGAGTGATCGCAGTAACGGGTGGAAAAGGGGGTGTCGGCAAAACCAATATCTCGGCAAATATGGGGCTCGCTTTGGCGGAGCTTGGACGTCGGGTGATATTGTTGGATGTCGATTTGGGTCTGGCTAATCTGGATGTGGTTCTCGGCATGCATGCTGAACGTAACTTGTCCCATGTCATGCGGGGTGAGTGCTCATTGGAAGAGGTCATGGTGACCGGGCCCAAAGGGTTGAAAGTAATACCCGGTGCCTCGGGCATCCAACACATGGCTGAGATGAGCCCGGCTGAAAATGCCGGTTTGATCCATGCTTTCAGCGAAGTGGCCAACGACGTGGATGTGTTGTTGATCGATACGGCAGCCGGTATCTCTGACCTGGTGATCAGTTTCAGTCGAGCAGCACAGGAACAGATTGTAGTCGTATGTGACGAACCGGCTTCAATCACCGATGCCTACGCCATTATTAAGCTACTCAACCGCGAGCATGGGGTCAGCCGATTCCGTATACTCGCCAACATGGTCAAGAGCGTGCAAGAGGGGCGCGATCTGTACAACAAGATGTGCCGGGTAACCGATCAGTACCTGGATGTAATGCTGAGCTATATGGGCAGCATTCCATACGACGAGCAACTCCGCAAAGCAGTCAGAAGTCAGAAACCGGTTGTCGAGGCCTATCCTCGTTCTCGCGTGTCACAGGCATTCAAGAATTTGGCCAAGAAGGCCGATAACTGGCCTATACCCTCTGGCGTGAGTGGCGATTTGCAGTTTTTCGTTGAACGTTTGATCCAATATTCAAGCCATTACGGGGAGGTGTGACGGTGAACGGCTTAGCAACATACACCGCCATGCAGCAACAGCAGAACTTTGATGATCTGGTGGATCAGCATGCCGGACTGGTGAAAAGGATTGCCTATCACTTAATGAACCGGTTGCCACCTAATGTGCAAGCGGATGATCTGATTCAGGCAGGGATGTTGGGTCTGCTGGAAGCGAGTAGAAATTACGACCCAACCCAGGGCACCAGTTTTGAGACTTATGCAGGTATCCGCATTAGAGGCACCATGCTGGATGAGATACGACGCAGCGATTGGACGCCGCGTTCGGTTCATCGCAAGGCACGGATGGTTGCAGAAGCGATGCGGACCATTGAAAACAACGAGGGCCGGGATGCCCGGGATGTTGAAGTGGCCGATGCATTGGATATGAGTCTGGAGGATTATCATCAGATCCTGCGTGACTCGACTGGCTGTCGCATCTTCAGTCTTGACGAATTGACTGCAGTGAGTGATGGCTTTCCGGCTGCCCGGGAAGGTCCGATGGACAGCCCTTTTGAAGGGTTACAAAAGGATGCTTTCAAGAAAGCATTAGCAGCAGCAATTGCTGGTCTACCCGAACGGGAACGACTGGTTATTGCCATGTATTACGACGATGAGATGAATCTGAGGGAGATCGGACATGTACTGGGTGTCAGTGAATCCCGAGTCTGTCAGATTCACAGCCAGGCAACA
>JAHXHU010000309.1 GCA_025656375.1 Candidatus Thiodiazotropha sp. (ex Ustalcina ferruginea)
GGGTGCGGCGCGATTGTCGCAACAAGCTGATTATGGTATAAAACGCCCCGCCGAAACGCAAACGGTTCGTCAATTCAAACCCGCCGTAGCAGTAAGGTTTTGTCGGTGGGTAAAAAATACACACATATCGACACGTGAGCCTGGGTGCCGCAGGATGTCATTTCATTGGTGATATCACTTATGAATCAGACTCTTAAGGTTAGGCCATGGGATATGTGGAAGCACAACCCGATACAATCAGGAGTCACTCATGAGTGAAGTATCAATGCGCCAAATGCTTGAGGCAGGCGTACACTTCGGGCATCAGACCCGCTACTGGAACCCAAAAATGGGTTCTTACATCTTTGGTCATCGCAACAAGATTCACATTGTCAATCTTGAAAAGACCATGCCACTGTTCAAGGATGCGATGAACTTCATCGGATCTCTCTCAGCAAATGGCGGAAAGATTCTCTTCGTTGGTACGAAGCGTGCAGCTCAGAGCGTGGTTCGCGATGAGGCTGAGCGTTGCAGCATGCCTTTCGTCAATCATCGCTGGTTAGGCGGAATGCTGACTAATTTTAAGACCATAAAACAGTCTATTAAGCGTCTCAAGGAGTTGGAGGCGATGTTTGAGGACGGTAGTGTTGAACAGCGATTCAATAAGAAGGAGGCCCTTGGGCTGAGCCGTGAGCTGGAGAAGCTGGTGCGAAGTCTGGGCGGCATCAAAAATATGAATGGTCTGCCAGATGCGCTCTACATCGTCGATGTCGGGCATGAAAAGAATGCAGTGGCTGAAGCCCGTAAATTGGGAATCCCAGTCATCGGAGTGGTTGATACCAATAATGATCCTGACGGTATCGACTACGTGATCCCGGGCAATGATGATGCAATTCGTGCCATTCAACTCTATGTGCAGGGAGCGTCAGCTGCCATTCTAGAGGGTCGTACGAGTGCGGCCAACATGGCTGGTGGTAATGGCAATGAAGAGTTTGTCGAGGTATCAGAGAGTAGTTCCTGAATTGGCAGAACACTTCAAGCCTGATGGTCGGCCTATGGTTTCCTCGGAATCCGGCCATTTTTCATTGAAACGATTTTCAGCTTTAAGTTAAAGGTAGACAGACTATGGCGATTACAGCCTCTCTGGTTAAGGAGCTGCGCGAACGTACAGGCGCAGGCATGATGGAGTGCAAAAAAGCACTGGTTGAGACCGATGGCGATATTGACGCTGCGATTGAGCAGATGCGGAAATCCGGGCAGGCAAAGGCTGCCAAAAAGGCCGGGCGGATTGCTGCTGAAGGTGTGATTGTACTTAGCTTTAACGAAGACAGCACGCAGGCCTCTATGGTGGAGGTTAACTGTGAAACCGATTTTGTCGGTAAGGATGACAACTTTACCTCTTTTGCCAAGGCGGTGGCTGAGCGTGTACTCGCCGGTGGAGCCGATGAGGTTAAGACCCTGATGGAGCAACCGCTTCACGAAGGCGAAGAGACAACCGTCAATCAAGCTCGCGAAGCCCTGGTGTCGAAACTGGGTGAAAATATGAATGTACGTCGTTTCTCTCGATTCCAAGCCAGTACTGGTAAGCTTGTCAGCTACCGTCATGGTGTAAGAATTGGCGTCGTGCTTGAGCTCGAGGGTGGTGGTGGTGAACTGGGTAAGGATCTGGCCATGCATGTAGCCGCGACCAATCCGGTCTGTTTATCTGCTGACCAGATGCCTCAGGATTTGCTCGATAAAGAGCGTGAAATTGTCGCGGCCCAAGCCAAAGAGAGTGGCAAGCCGGACGAGATCGTTGCCAAAATGGTTGACGGTCGGATGCGTAAGTACCTGTCAGAGAACACACTACTTGGCCAGGCTTTTGTAAAGGATCCTGATACAACAGTTGAAAAACTGCTGAAAAGTGAAGGTGCATCGATAATCCAGTACGCACGTTTTGAGGTGGGTGAGGGTATCGAGAAGAAGCAGGAGAATTTTGCTGAAGAGGTTATGGCCCAGGCAAAAATGTAACCAGGACATGGTTGTAGATGACTGATCTAATAAGCCAACGCATACTGCTTAAGCTCAGTGGTGAGGCCCTCATGGGTGGAGGGTCGTTCGGTATTGATCCGCTGGTTCTTCAGCGGGTTTCTGAGGAGATCAAGGAGTTGGTCGAATCAGGTGTCCAGATCGGATTAGTAATCGGTGGTGGGAATATTTTTCGCGGTGCGGGACTGGCCCAAGGTGGTTTTGATCGTGTACGCGGCGATCACATGGGTATGCTGGCAACCGTAATGAATTCGTTGGCGATGCAGGATGCTCTGTCGCGGATCAGTATTGAAGCCATCGTATTTTCGGCACTGAGCATGCCTGATGTGTGTGAAAGCTTTACTGCCAGAGAGGCGAGATGCTGTTTGGCTGCTAACAAAGTGGCTATTCTCGCTGCAGGAACGGGTAATCCCTATTTTACGACTGATTCAGCTGCCAGTCTTCGCGCTGTTGAGATTAAGGCTGATCTGTTGATCAAAGCGACAAAGGTCAATGGTGTCTATTCTGCCGATCCAGTGAGAGATCCTCAAGCTGTCTTTTACCCAAAATTGACCTATGATCGTGCATTGGCGGAAAATCTGCAGGTGATGGATGCAACGGCAATTGTCCTCTGTCGGGACAATGAGATGCCATTACGTATCATGAATATTAATGATCCTGGTGCCCTTATGCGCCTGATGCGCGGTGAGGATATCGGTTCCCTAGTGGAAAAGGGCGATTGACGATGATTGACGATATTAAGCGCGATGCTAATACCCGGATGGGCAAGAGTGTTGAGTCATTGGTCCATGAATTGGCCAAAGTACGTACAGGTAGAGCCCACCCCAGCTTGTTGGATCATATTCGGGTGGATTATTACGGTTCAGAAGTTCCGATCAGCCAAGTGGCCAATATCAATGTCGAGGATGCACGTACCTTAACCGTCATACCATGGGAAAAAAATATGGCAGCGGTGGTTGAGAAGGCAGTCATGACTTCAGACTTGGGGCTCAATCCGATGAGTGCAGGTAGTGTCATCCGGGTCCCGATGCCGCCTTTGACCGAAGAGCGGCGCAAGGAGTTGATTCGGGTTGTGCGCCATGAGGCTGAGGGTGCGAAAGTAGCTGTTCGCAATATTCGCCGTGACGCCAACCACGATCTTAAGGATATGGTGAAAGAGAAGCTCATTTCAGAGGATGATGAGCGGCGAGGTCAGGAGATCATCCAGGGCTTGACTGATCAGCATACCAAGCAGATCGATGAGTTTCTGGGAGAGAAAGAGAAGGATCTAATGGAGATCTGAGTATCTCCTCTTTTCTCATGAAATGAAGCGGTTATCCTAGATGAACAGCGGCAAGACAAAGGAGTCTGTACCTGTCGATAAGCGGTTGCCCAAGCATATCGCAATTATCATGGATGGTAACGGCCGATGGGCCAAGAAGCGGGGACTACCCCGCTATGCCGGACATCCTGCAGGTGTAGAGGCAGTACGCAGGGTAGTTGAAGTCTGTGTAGAGTTACAAATCCCCACCCTAACCTTGTTTGCGTTCAGTAGCGAGAATTGGCAGCGACCTCAAAAGGAGGTCAGCCTCATCATGGACCTGTTTGTGAGGTCTCTGAAGAAGGAGGTTCGTCGCCTGAATCGTAATCAGGTCAAACTCAGAATTATTGGTGATCGTAGTGCCTTCTCAAAGAGACTGCAGAAGCAGATCGAAGAGGCAGAGCACCAGACGGAGACCAATCAGGGATTGCTACTGCAGGTGGCTGCCAACTATGGTGGTCGATGGGATATCACCCAAGCAGCTAAATGTGTTGCTGAGCGTGTGCAGAGTGGCGAGCTGACACTGGATATGATCGATGAAGAGGCCATCTCGCAACATCTCTCATTTGCAGGTGTACCAGAGCCTGACCTATTCATCCGTACCGGTGGCGAGCAGCGTATCAGCAACTTTTTGCTTTGGCAGTGTGCCTATACCGAACTTTATTTTACCGATTTGCTTTGGCCGGATTTTAATCGTCAGGCCATGGAGGCAGCACTTCTGGACTTTACCCATCGTCAGCGGCGATTTGGCCGCACCGGGGAACAGGTTCAGGATCAGACTGCTGAGGCCTCCTGAGTCACTCAATGCTGAAACAGCGTGTCATTACTGCCCTGATTCTGGCCCCTTTGCTTATTGCGGCGGTATGGTTGCTGCCTACGGGCTACTTGGCCATAGTACTAGGTTTGGCAGTTGCCATTGGTGGTAAGGAGTGGGCAAAATTGAGTGGAATTGATAATCGCTCAATGCAGCTAGTCTATGCATTGTTTCTGCTGATCTGTCTGGCTGGCATTTATTTTTATCTGCCTGAGACATGGCTGCCTGGTGTCATGGCGGTCTCTGTTGTCTGGTGGCTATATGCACTATTTAGTCTGACACGATACCGAACCGATCAGGATAGCGCAGTCAGTACACCGATAAGAGCCTTGCAAGGATTGGTTGTACTGGTGTGCGCCTGGCTCGCATTGGTATCTATCCATCGTATTCTTACTACCGGACCGGGACTATTATTGTTTGTATTGATCCTGATCTGGAGTGCAGATGTGGGTGCTTATTTTGCAGGACACCGTTGGGGAAGGCATAAACTGGCACCTCAGGTCAGTCCTGGAAAAACCCGTGAAGGGGTATATGGCGCCATTGCTGCTGCCTTGATATGCGGCCTCATTCTTGCTTGGTGGCTGGATGTTGGCATGACTCAGCTACCACTGATATTACTTCTCTGTCTTGTCACTATGCTCTCCTCCGTTGTTGGGGACCTCTTCGAAAGCCTGCTCAAACGCCAGCAGGGGTTGAAGGACAGTGGCACACTGCTACCCGGTCATGGTGGCATGTTGGATCGTATTGATAGTCTTACCGCAGCAGCACCGGTATTTCTGTTTGGCCTGATCCTACTCGGAGTTGTGCAATGAAAGGCTTAACCATACTGGGCTCAACAGGCTCAATTGGTATGAGTACATTGGATGTTGTGGCTCGTCATAGGGATAAGTATCGGATTGTTGCATTGACTGCCAATAGGGATGTGGATGGCATGCTGGTTCAATGTGAACGCTTTACACCTGAAATCGCAGTGATGGCGGACACGGATTCTGCCAGTCGACTGGCAAAAGGTTTGAGTCAGCGGAGCATTCCAACAGAGGTGCTGTCTGGCTTGAGGGGGTTGGAAATAGCAGCCTCCATACCGAGTGCCGAGATAGTAATGGCGGCTATTGTGGGTGCTGCAGGCCTGCTGCCAACATTGGCAGCCATTAGAGCAGGTAAGCGTCTGTTACTGGCAAACAAGGAGGCCCTGGTAGTGGCCGGTCATCTGTTCATGGGCGAAGTGGAGGCCCATGGGGCGGAGATTCTGCCTATCGATAGTGAGCACAATGCGGTTTTTCAATGCATGCCTGATGATACCCGTGAAGGTCTGAAGCATTGTGGTGTAAAACGCATTCTGTTGACCGCCTCAGGCGGACCGTTTCGTACCCTGCCACTTGAGGCGTTGGCAACAGTTACGCCATCACAAGCCTGTGCCCATCCGAATTGGGAGATGGGACGTAAAATTTCGGTTGACTCCGCCACTATGATGAATAAGGGGTTGGAGGTCATTGAGGCACATTGGCTGTTTCATGCAGAACCGGAAAAGATTCGGGTGGTGTTGCATCCACAAAGCATCATTCACTCCATGGTCGAGTATGTCGATGGTTCGGTAATAGCCCAACTCGGCAATCCTGACATGCGCACACCGATTGCCCATGCGTTGGCTTGGCCCCACCGCATTGAATCAGGTGTCGGTAGTCTTGATCTATTTGAGGTGGCCAGGCTTGACTTTGACCAACCTGACTTACAACGTTTTCCCTGTCTCAGGCTTGCCTATCAAGCGATTCAGGCTGGAGGTACAGCCTGTGCCATACTCAATGCAGCCAATGAAGTGGCCGTAGACGCCTTTCTGTCGGAGCGTCTGGCCTTTACTGGCATTGCAGCGGCGGTTGAAGAGACGCTACAACGGATGCCAGTTCAACCAGCAGAGGATCTGGAAATCCTTCTCGACACAGACAGGCAGGCCAGAGTGGTTGCGGAACAAGTATTGCAAAATAGGGTCTCAAGCAGCGGTATCAGCTGAGAATAACTTCATGGACTCACTACTCTTCACCATCCTTTCGTTCATTGTCGCACTGGCGATTCTCATTACCGTGCATGAGTACGGCCATTTTTGGGTGGCGCGGAAACTGGGCGTGAAAGTGTTACGTTTCTCCATCGGCTTTGGTCGTGCTTTATGGAAGCGCACCAGTGAAGTGGATGGCACCGAGTATGTGATCGCTGCCATCCCCTTGGGTGGCTATGTCAAGATGCTGGATGAGCGGGAGGCACCGGTAGACCCCGAAGAACAACAGCGAGCGTTTAATCGCCAGCCATTAGGGGTGCGTAGCGCCATCGTTGTGGCGGGTCCCCTGTTTAACTTTCTATTCGCTATCCTTGCCTTTTGGCTCATATTCGTGACCGGTGATACGGGTCTCAAGCCACTGGTGGGTAAGGTTGAGAGCGGATCCATTGCAGAGCAGGCAGGATTCATTCCCGGGGACGAGATACTTTCGGTCGCCAATCAGTCAACACCAACCTGGGAGAGTGTTGTCTACATACTCTTGTCTGAAGCGCTGGACAGTACCAGCCTATCCATACAGGTGCGCAACAAGACGGGTGATGAACAGCACTATCGGCTGCAGAGCCTTGGACTGTCAGATTTATCAGAAGATGGTCGGTTACTACAAAACCTCGGGCTGACACCTGATCGTCCTATTTTGCCACCGGTAATTGGCGATGTGCTAGTGGGCGAACCAGCTGAAGAGGCTGGGCTCAGGCCAGGTGACCGCATCATCAGTGTGGACGGCAGCGCTGTAGACAACTGGAATGATTGGGTTAGCTATGTTCGCGAGCATCCATCAGTGGCCCTCAATCTCGAGGTGGATCGAGATGGAGAGACCATTTCGATGGTTATCACACCCGCAACTATTGAGAGTGAAGGTGAAACCATTGGGCGAATCGGCGCGAGTGTAACGGTTCCTGATAACCTGATGGACGACTATCGGGCTGTCGTCAAGTATGGACCTGTTGAGGCCATCGGCCAATCTGTCACCAAAACTTGGGATCTGTCTCTGCTGATGCTGCGGATGCTGGGAAAAATGGTGATCGGCGAGGTCTCGGTAAAGAACCTCAGTGGTCCAATATCTATCGCAGATTCTGCAGGTAAATCAGCAAGTTATGGGATCAGCTATTTCCTCAAATTTCTCGCCGTAGTGAGTGTTAGTTTGGGTGTGTTGAACCTATTACCTATTCCCGTTCTGGATGGTGGGCACCTGTTTTTTTTCCTGATTGAGGCGATTCAGGGCAAGCCTTTGTCGGAACGGTTCATGGAGCAGGGCCAGAAGATTGGCTTGCTCATACTGCTGGGGGTGATGGGTCTTGCCTTTTATATCGACCTAAACCGTTTTCTGGGTTAGTGATGGGTTCATTCTGTATCCTGAATCCACGGATTC
>JAHXHU010000384.1 GCA_025656375.1 Candidatus Thiodiazotropha sp. (ex Ustalcina ferruginea)
ACTGCTGAATTCATTTTTTCCTTCCTTTGCCATAAACCGGAACACTGGGAATTATAAATGAATATTTTATTCAGGACACTACACTAGGTCATCGTATCCACCGACGTGAAAATCATCGATAAATATTTGTGGGACAGTATGACGGTTGCTGCGGTGCATCATCTCCTGCATCACGTCATGGTCGTGCTCGATACGGATCTCTTTAAATGCAACGCCTTTATTTTCCAGCAGGTGCTTGGCCCTGACACAGTAGGGGCAGATTGCGGTTGAGTACATAACGACTTGTGGCATGAAGCGGTGTTCCTCGACTGCAGCACAGAATTATATTAATTCTAACTAATTGTAAAGTAGAGAAAAATGGACTTAGTTATTTGCTCACTATCCTAGCAGCAGTGGGAGATGACTTCCACGTCAGCAAACGACTAAGGTGGATTTCTCTGGTCAACTCTATGGGTAATTACATTCTATCTATTGGCACAATTAGACTATTACGCGGTCGAGTTAATTTACCCGCAGGCCTTATTGTCATAGTCTGTTGATCTGTTATTGTTCGCGGAAAATTGAGAGTCACCGGATGACTATTGTTTTCCGAGGCTTTTAGATTATAGGAAAATCGATGCGTACTGAGAATGCCAAGACCATCCATCTGAAAGACTATCGCCCACCGAACTATTTAATAGATCGCGTGGATCTGGTTTTTGACCTCCGCGATGAGGCCACACGGGTCACAGCGCATCTGCAGGTACGAAAGAATCCAGCTTGCACCCTATCCGATCCGCCATTGCAACTGGATGGCGAAGCGTTGCAACTCCTGGCACTAGCGTTGGATGACCGTCTATTACATGGTGATGAGTATCAGGTCGATGAAAGATCCCTGACTATTCCCAACGTACCTGAGAAATTTACCCTTATGACAAGGGTAGAGATCTTCCCGCAGAAGAACACAGCCCTGGAAGGACTCTATCGGTCTGGAGGACTTTATTGTACACAGTGTGAAGCAGAGGGGTTTAGGCGCATCACCTATTATATTGACCGACCGGACGTGATGGCCATTTTTTCAACGACCCTTATCGCTGATAAGGGGGAGTACCCGATGCTGCTCTCCAATGGTAACTGTATAGAGGTGAAGGATCTTGCCGATGGACGCCATCAGGTGTGTTGGGTCGACCCTTTTCCTAAACCCAGCTATCTGTTTGCATTGGTGGCGGGCGATCTGCTATTTCAGCAGGATAGCTTTACCACTCTGTCAGGTAGAGCGGTCGATCTGCGTATCTATGTGGAACCGGAGAATATCGACAAATGCGATCACGCCATGGTTTCTTTGAAAAATGCGATGGCTTGGGATGAGCAGCGATATGGGCGTGAATATGATCTGGATATATTCATGATCGTGGCGGTGAATGATTTCAATATGGGAGCGATGGAAAATAAGGGCCTCAATATATTCAATTCAAAATATGTCCTGGCCCGCTCTGACACAGCAACCGATATCGATTTCCAAGGTATAGAGGGTGTAATCGCTCATGAATACTTCCATAACTGGACCGGGAATCGCATCACTTGCCGCGACTGGTTCCAACTCAGTCTCAAAGAGGGGCTGACAGTTTTCCGCGACCAGGAATTCTCCGCTGATATGGGTTCGCGAGGGGTAAAACGTATCGATGAGGTGCGTCTTTTGCGCAGTCACCAGTTCGCTGAAGATGCAGGACCAATGGCACACCCTGTACGGCCTGAAAGCTACATGGAGATCAATAATTTTTATACTGTAACCGTCTACGAGAAAGGTGCCGAGGTAGTGCGTATGCAAGCCAATCTACTCGGTCCTGAGCGCTATCGTAGGGCAACCGACCTCTATTTTGAACGTCATGATGGTCAAGCTGTAACCACGGATGATTTTATTCAGTGCATGGAAGATGCGGGTGATCGAGATCTTAAGCAGTTTCGCCTCTGGTACAGTCAGTCAGGTACACCGGTGGTCGATGTGGAGACCGATTATGATCAGGAACAGGGAAGTTACCGCCTCAGATTCTCTCAGCAGTGTCCCGATACGCCAGGGCAGCAGGATAAAGAATCCTTTCATATCCCGATTAACGTCACACTGCTGAATAGTGAGGGTAGAGAGATTCCTCTGCAGCTGGAAGATGAAAAGGAACCCCAGGGTACCCGACGCGTACTCGAAATTCGAAAACCGAATCAACAATTTCACTTTATCGGTTTGAAAGAGAGACCGGTACCATCGTTATTGCGTGGCTTCTCTGCGCCGATAAAGCTCAGATACCATGCAAGCGATGAGGATCTGATGTTTTTAATAGCCAGGGATACGGATGATTTCAACCGTTGGGATGCAGCCCAGACCCTCTCCCAGCGTACCTTGTTGAAACTGGTGGCTGCCTACCAGGCTAGTGAATCACTTACGCTGCCTGAGGGACTCGTCATTGCTTTTCATAATGCCTTGTCGAACGAAGAAACCGATAAAGCACTGCTGAGTGAGATACTGGTGCTTCCTTCAGAGTCCACGCTGGGTGATCAAATGCCAGTGGTCGATGTGGAGGCGATTTATCATGTGAGACAGTGGTTAAAGCATGCTTTAGCCAGCCGTCTTCGCCAACTTCTGATGTCAGTCTATCAGCGTAACAAGCAGGCATCGCCTTACGATATAAGTGCTGTTTCGATTGCCAGACGCAGGCTGAAAAATCTGGCTCTCGATTATCTCATGCAGTTACATGAACTCGAGATTAACTCACTCTGTATGAGACAATTTGAGACATCAGACAATATGACAGATGTGATGGCCGCACTTAGCTGTCTGGCTCATAGTGATTGTGCCGAGCGAGCGGGTGCTCTGGCGGCATTTGAAGCAAAATGGCAGGATGACCCGCTTGTTATGGATAAATGGTTTTCAGTGCAGGCCATCTCCCGATTACCGGGGGCTCTCCAGAGAGTAAGAGAGTTGATGAATCATCCAGCTTTCTCACTGCGTAATCCCAATAAAGTAAGGAGTTTGATTGGTGTTTTCTGTAGTGCCAACCTATCGGAATTTCATGCTGCCGATGGTTCTGGTTATACATTTCTCACAGACCAGGTACTGGAATTGGATGGCCTTAACCCACAAATAGCAGCACGATTGATGCGTATTATGAGTCGCTGGCGGCGTTATGATGATGAACGTCAGGCATTAATGCGTGCAGAATTTGAAAGAGTTCTGTCACATACCAATATCTCCAAGGATCTGTTTGAGATTGCCACTAAATGTCTGGCTGATCCAACGGGTGCCTGACCTTGTAGAGAACAGCTATGCCAACTACCGCTCTAAACGGAATACTTACCTTTTACTTAGCCTTCATGGTGCCTATTTCCTCAGGGAGTATTACGCGACCATCAATAATTCGCAGATCAAACTTTCTCGAAGTCCATCATGTGCCACTCTGGGTCTGTTGAAGTTTTGAGACGCCGGAAAACCCCTGTGTCTTCGGTCGATGCTATCCTGTGCCCCTTCTTCAGAACCGGTAGCCGCCATGCAAGAACACTACATTGACACACCCAGCCAATTGCAGGGTCTGTGTGATCAGATCCGTCACAGCCCCTGGCTTACACTGGACACCGAATTCGTACGGGAGAAGACCTACTCGGCCAACCTCTGCCTGGTGCAGCTGTGTAATGGCGAACTGGCTGCCTGCATCGACCCATTGGCCCTCAAGGATCTGACGCCCCTATTGGAGATCCTCGTGAACCCGCAGGTGATCAAGATCTTCCACGCGGGTCATCAGGATCTGGAGATCTTCTACCAGCTTTGGGGCCAGCTGCCGGAACCTCTATTCGACACCCAGATCGCCGCTACGCTGCTGGGACATGGGGAGCAGATCGGCTACGCCAACCTGGTTCAACAGCTGCTCGGACGCGAATTGGAGAAGGGTCATACCCGCACAGACTGGTCCCGCCGCCCCTTGAATTCGGCACAGCTTCGATATGCCCTGGACGATGTCATCTACCTGGGAGAGATCTATTTAACTTTAGAAAGCCAGCTACGAGAACGTCAGCGAGAAACCTGGATGCAAGAAGAACTCAAGAAACTGAGCGATCCCACCACCTACGCCAACTCGCCAGATCAGATGTGGAAACGCATCCGCGGGCAACGCCACCTTAAGGGAGCACAAAGGGCTGTGCTGCGGGCACTGGCGGCCTGGCGGGAAGACGAAGCGCAACGAGCTAACCGTCCCCTCCGCTGGATCCTCAAGGATGAGGTCTTGCTGGAACTGGCCCGTCGACAGTCAACGGATATTACGGGATTGGAACACATACATGGCCTTGAGTCTGGCACTATCCAGCGTTGGGGAAACAGGCTGCTGCAGCTGATCGCCGACAGCAAGACACTGCCAAAAGCCCAGTGGCCACTTAACGATGCGCGTCCACCTCAGCTTTCCCATGAACAGGGAGTACAGATGGATCGATTGTTGGACTATCTGCACCAAACAGCGGAAGAGGAAGCTATTTCCCCTACGTTACTCGCCAATCGCCGTGATCTGGAACGACTGGTTGCGGGCGAACGAGAACTCCCGGTCCTACAGGGCTGGCGGTGGACGCTGGTCGGGGAGCGACTGTTGGAGATGCTGTAAAGGTATTCTGATAGGTGCCTCCAACACCCGCAATTTATCACATAAAATCCCCCTTCCTGTGGTTCAGTTCTCGATATCAATCACTTCACAGACAATCCCTCCTTGCCATAGCCTCGCCGGTTGCGTTCCAGTCCAAGGCCTTTGGTGATCACCTGCTGGAACCTCACAGCCTCTTGTCCATGAGTCAGATTGCATAATTAATGAACAAATTAATAACTGGGATTTGTCTCATTCATCCAGGTCAGTTACTCTCATGTTTTGTTTATCTAGTGTCCGTCCAGAAACGCTACGTATTGTCCTGGCACCTTGTGGCTGGCGGTCGTCTTTCTCCAAAGTCCCAACTGCACATCCCAGTGCTGACAGGGTTTGTGCGGGATCGATGTCGCTGTTCCGAAAGACGATCGCCAGCTGCCATCCAAGGGTGTTTCTGCACACTAACTATTTAGGACTACTCCATGACACTGAACGCAATATCCTACTTGCTACCCGATGGGCTCGATCTGGGTGGGCTCAAGAAAATCCTTACTGAGTCAAATCACATTTCAGAGGATGCCCCTGTCACAGCGAAGCAGACCTATTACGATAGTTTTGATTGGCGTGTCTGGCAGGCGGGAGGGGAGCTGGTTCATGGGCTGGATCAACCGAATCAACTCTGTTGGATGGATCGAAAAAACTTTAACTGCGTAGTCTGCCAGCGAGTCGATGCCAATCCGGGATTTGCGGACGATATGCCCGATGGCCCATTAGCAGACAGATTAATAGCCGTATTGGCGATGCGGGTGTTATTGCCCAAGGTCAATGTTATTCAGAAAAAGCATACCTTGCGTATTCTTGATAGTGAAGAGAAAACCGTTGTTCGCGTGGTGCTGGAGAATAATCGCTATACCGCTGTAAGGGGCAAGCAAAAGGGTGACTTGGAAGGCCGGATAGTACTGAAACCGCTAAAAGGTTATGAGGATCAATTCATCAAGTTCAAGCATCAGCTGGCTGCATTGAAGCTAAGACCCGCTGAACAGAGTCTGTACGAAGATGCACTGGTAGGTATTGGTCGGAAACCAGGCGACTATAGCTCAAAACTGAATTATCGGCTCGATCCTGATGTGCCGGCCAATGCTACTGCACGCCAGATAATGATCGGTCTGTTGAATACGCTGGAGGCGAATATCAGTGGTACCAAGGCCAATCTGGATAGCGAATTTTTACATGACTTACGAGTTGCCACGAGGCGTACCCGATCAGCAATGAGTCAGATAAAAGGAGTCTTCGATCCACAGCAATTGGAGCCCTTTAAACAAGGTTTCGGATGGATAGGTAAAGTAACAGGAGAGACACGGGATCTTGATGTCTATCTTCTTCACTACCCAAGTTTTCGGGCAGGCCTACCCAAGGCATTACAAGACGACCTTGACCCCTTTTATACCTTTCTGCAGCAACACCAGAAAAAAGCGCAGGCTGAGCTGGTAAAAAAGATCAATTCGCCCCATTTTAGAAAAACACTTAAATCATGGCGCAACTGGTTGCAATCGTCCCCTGAAAAAAGTGCTCAAGCACCCAATGCCTCACGTGCTACAGCACAATTGGCTGACCAGCGGATTAGCAAACTCTACAAACGGGTACTTAAGAACGGATCAACTATTGGTCCCGATTCGCCGGCAGAGCAACTGCATGACCTACGTAAACAGTGCAAGAAACTGCGCTATCTAATGGAGTTTTTCCAGAGTCTCTATCCAAAACCGGCCATTCGTGAGCCCATCAAGGCGCTGAAGATCATTCTCGATAATTTGGGTGAGTTCCAGGATTTAGAGGTTCAGGCTCAGTCATTGGAGGATTTTGGTGATCAGATGTTGAAAGAGGGTGCACCGGCCAGTTCCCTGATGGCGATGGGCATACTCGTGGGTCAGTTGCTGGAAAAACAGGTACAGGCCCGAGAGGCGTTTGTCGAATTGTTTGCAGGTTTTAGCTGTGAGTCGAATCAACAGGCCTTTCGCAAACTGTTTGGAGGCGCATGATGCATATTATCGGTGTCTACAACATTAAGGGAGGCGTTGGTAAAACGGCAACAGCGGTTAACCTGGCCTACCTGGCTGCAAGACAAGGGTATCGAACGCTGATTTGGGATTTGGATCCGCAAGCTGCTGCAACGTTCTATTTCCGCATACAGCCAAAGGTGAAAGGGAGTAAGAATAAGCTTATTGCCGGAAAAGTTGACTTGGACAAGGTGGTAAAGGCCACCGACTTTGAAAATCTAGATATGCTTCCGGCAGATTTCTCCTACCGCAACATGGATCTGCGCCTGGAGGTTGCGAAAAAGCCTACTAAACAGCTGCTCTCACTGTTGCGTCCATTGTCTCATGCCTATGATTATGTGTTTCTAGACTGCCCTCCGAGCATCTCGTTGGTTTCTGAAAATATATTTCGTGCGGCTGAGGGACTACTGTTACCGATGATACCCACGACACTCTCTTTGAGAACCTATAAACAATTGCTTGATTTTCTCGAAGGCCATCGCATTACCGGATTGGAGATAATGCCATTTTTCTCCATGGTTGACCGGCGTAAGCGTATGCATCTGGATGTTATGGAGAGTCTGCAAACAAGTTCTGATGAACTATTACAGGCACAGATTCCCTATGCCAGTGATGTGGAGAAGATGGGTATTCACCGTATGCCTGTGGAGGCATTCGCACCAAGAAGTTTTGCCGCCAGTGCCTACCAGGCCTTGTGGATGGATGTGCAGGAGCGGCTTAGGTAGTACTGTTGTGTCTGCACTTGTGTACGCCCAGCATGGGTATGAACTAATGAGGTGAAAGTCCTCTGTAGGAAGGTCACCATCCTTAGCGATTTCAAGCTATTAGATG
>JAHXHU010000036.1 GCA_025656375.1 Candidatus Thiodiazotropha sp. (ex Ustalcina ferruginea)
GACTTCTTCATTGTAGATTCTCCTTTTCGTAATCATAATTGGAAAATTCTACTTTTGAACCCCGTTATTTTTTGGGGGGATTACCCTCTGAAACTGTAGCTTTAGCGCCACTTCCGATAACCACGCCTTCGGTTACTTTACCTCGGATGGTGTAATCGGTGTAAGCAGGTAGTGCGATAGCGGCTAAGATGCCTATGATTGCTACCACGATCATCAGTTCGATCAATGTAAAGCCAGACTGTTTTTTCATCATAATGTGCTCCAAATGTATGTCAGTGATAGAGTTGTCGGCGATTGATATCGAAACTTTAATCCGAAGCTTACACCGAGTTATTTCTCTATAAGCAGATAGCATGCCAAAGCGTCTATCGTCTCTGATATAACTGGCTTTTTGATGATTAACTTATTGATAATAAATCAAATGAACGGTTTGGTGCTGTAATGGTCTCTGGTTTGTAAAGACCTCGAATTGTTAGCGCAATTGATTTATTCATATTAAAGGTAATGTTAGAAAGTGACAAAAAATGTCACTTTTTCGGGTGTTACGGGATTGATCTAGCGCGGCTTGATAGAAGGGTTGCGAGTAAGGCTAGAGGGAATTTCGATTTCTTACATATTTTTGTGTCTGGTTTACCTACCGCTATTCAATATCTAGCTTTTCCAGTCGGTAGCGAAGTGAGCGTAGCGTCATGCCCAGCTTTTTGGCCGCGGCTGTTCGATTCCATCGTGTTTTCTCCAAAGCTTCTAGAATCGCTTCACGCTCGACTTGTTCCATCTTGTCACCAAGCAGCTTGGGATTTGGATCAAGTGTAGATGTATCCTTAAGGTGTGTAGGAAGATTGAGATCTTCAGCTTCCACTTTTTCTCCATCAAACAGCGTTACTGCGCGCTCGAGGATATTCTCCAATTCTCGAATGTTGCCGGGAAAACTATACGCCCTGAGTTTTTTGAAAGCGGCGGGTGTGAATTTTTAGTTTTTTGTTGCCAACTTGGCGGGATAATCGTGTGAGGAGGTGTTGGGCCAATAAGGGAATATCTTCGATTCTCTCTCTGAGGGGGGGTAATGGAAGTTCGATGACATTGATGCGATAGAACAGATCCTGACTGAAATCCCCACTTTCGACGAGCTGTGCAAGGTCTTTGTGTGTGGCGCTGATGATGCGTGTATCTATTGGGATTTCTTGTTGACTGCCAACAGCACGAATGTGTTTTTCCTGTATGGCGCGCAGCAGTTTGACCTGCATGTGCAGGGGCAGGTCAGCAATTTCATCAAGAAACAGGATGACGGCGACATCGCGTTTTTGCCGTTGGATCAAAATGGGTTCCCTGGCGGCGGCCTCTATGGCCTTGGCCAGTCCCTGTTTGGCCTCGCTGGCGGATACGGTACGCATGATGGCTCCTTTAAAAAGGTACAATTTGTACCTTTATTTTGACGGTTTGGCGAGGTTGAAAAGATCATGTGTGTGGAAGATGGATTCTGGCATGCGCCGAATGACGAAGGTGATCGATTATAATGACGGTTTAATCAACTCACTGGTGAACTTCCCTTGTATGGAAAAAGCCTATATTTCCAATCTGTTTGGTACTATACATAGCGGTCAACTGAGGATTCTAGGTTCAATATCCGTGCATAAAACTTGACACCCATGTGAGCTTGGCTAGAATTAGCTAACCAGTATTAGCTAATTGCGATTATGTAATGTCCCAAGTAAATATTCATGATGCAAAGACACATCTCTCAAAACTCATTGAGCGTGCTGCACATGGGGAGGATATTGTTATCGCCCGTGCTGGCAATCCAGTCGCACGACTTACAGCTATAGTACCTGTGGAACCTGGCCGCCGGTTTGGTGTGATGAAGGGTAAGGCTAAAGTAGGAAAGAAATTCTTTGACCCGCTTCCCGAGGAAGAGCTGGAAAACTGGGAATAGTGATGGTGTTGCTGCTCGATACCCACACCACTTCTGTGGTGGCTGGAAGGTGACAGGCGTTTATCAGTAAAGGCTCGTGCAGCGATCAGAGATGAGAAGAGAGTTGTTGCAGTGAGTGCTGCATCGGCCTGGGAGATAGCAACCAAAGTCAGAATTGGCAAGTTACCCGGTGCGATAGAGGTAGCTGAGCAGTTGGTAGATATCATTAGCCAGCAAAATTTTTTATCTCTGCCAATATCAATAGAGCACGCCAGACGGGCTGGTTTACTTCCAGGGGAACATCGAGACCCATTTGATCGTATGTTAATTGCCCAGGCCCAAATAGAAGGCTATACCTTGGTAAGCAATGAAAAGCTGTTTGATCGATTCGGGATTGAAAGGCTTTGGTAAGCAGGTATAGGAAAAGTGAGAACGTTTTATTCGATGCCGAATTTTTCCAGCCGGTAACGCAGGGATCTCAGTGTCATCCCCAACTTTTTTGCCGCGGCGGTTCGGTTCCAGCGGGTCTCTTCCAGGGCCTCAATAATCGCTTCACGCTCCACCTGTTCCATTTTTGAACCCAATGGACGGGTGCTCGGTTCACTTTGTCGGAGACTTTTCTGCGAGGAAGGCAGATGGAGATCATCGACTTCCAGGTCGGTACCCTCAAGCAGAGTAACCGAGCGTTCAAGAATGTTTTCCAACTCCCGTATGTTGCCGGGGAAGTTGTATCCTTTTAGTTTTTTCAATGCACTTGAAGATAGCTTGGACTTTTTAGTATTAGATTCTCGTGCCATGCGTGTCAGGAAGTGTTGTGCAAGCAAGGGGATATCTTCGATTCTCTCTCTGAGGGGAGGTAATGGCAGTTCGATGACATTGATTCGATAGAATAGATCCTCTCTGAAATCCCCACTTTCGACGAGCTGTGCAAGGTCTTTGTGTGTGGCGCTGATGATGCGTGTATCTATTGGGATTTCCTGTTGACTGCCAACAGCACGAATGTGCTTTTCCTGTATTGCACGCAGCAGTTTGACCTGCATGTGCAGGGGTAGATCGGCGATTTCATCAAGAAACAGGGTGCCGCCATCGGCACTCAGGAAGAGTCCCTGATGGTCATTGGTTGCTCCGGTAAAGCTACCCTTTTTGTGACCGAACAGTTCACTTTCCATCAACTCTTGGGGGATCGCGCCGCAATTGACGGCAACGAATGGGTGGTCGGCTCGTGGACCCTGTTGATGAATCAGGCGTGCAGCCAGTTCCTTGCCGGTACCTGATTCACCGCTGACATAGACAGGGGCTTGACTACGGGCCAGCTTGTCGATGAGTTGGCGAACATGCTGCATGGGAGGGGAATGACCCAACATGGGTGAGTGTTCGCTTGCCGATGACTTTTGAGATGCTGAAGTGGGGGTCTCCTGCTTACCCAGTTTAATGGCCTGTTGTACCAGTTTGCGTAATATGTCGAGATCAACCGGTTTCGAGACAAAGTCGAAGGTGCCAGCCTTCAATGCCTCAATGGCCAACTCCATATTGCCATGAGCAGTGATCATGGCCACTGGTGGCTGAGGATAGGTTTGATTGATATGCCGTACCAGGTCGATACCATTGCCATCGGGCAAACGCATGTCTGACAGGCATAGATCAAATGACTGTTCTGCCAGCAGCTTTTGGGCGGTGGTCATGTCAAATACTGAATGAGCATCGATCCCCATGCGTATCAAAGTGATCTCTAGCAGTTCACAGATATCCGGTTCATCGTCGACGATCAATGCAGTCGGTTGGGTCATGCTGGTCGACTCCCGCGTTGCCAGTTATCAAAATGGAGGCGAAAGCAGCTTCCGCCGGTAGGTCCAGGTATATATTCAAGGCGAATATGGTTGGTTTCACTCAGTTCCTTGGCAATATATAGCCCAAGTCCGGTGCCCGTGTTACGGGAGGTGAAAAAAGGTTCGAAGATCTGTTTCGCCACATTCGGTTCAATACCCGGACCATTGTCGATCACCTCCACGACGGGATGATCGAATTCTTTGATCAATCCACCAACAATCTGTAATTTCAATCTGTCTTTGACGCCATGCTCTTTGGCATTATTACAGAGGTTTGTCACTATTTGTCGCAGCTGTTCGGCATCAGCAATAATCTCAGTTTCAGCAGGCTCGATTTGCAGGTGAAACTCATGCTTGTTAAATCCTTGATGTTTGATCAGTTCAGCGGCGAGCTTGGTCAACCAGGTTTTGAGCTGGATACGCTTAGGTGTGCCCGGGTCACGACGTGACAGCTGAAGGACATTCTCAATCACCTGGTTTACCCGTTCCGTATTGGTTTTAATGATTTCGGTCAATCGTTGGTCTGCCGGACTCAGGTCGGGAGATTCGTAGAACAGTTGACTGGCATGACTGATAGCACCTAACGGATTTTGAATTTCGTGGGCGATGCTGGCGGTAAAAGCCTGCCCAATGAGGCGAGTTTCATATGTTGCGCTTCCCGTGTGATTTGGGAGGTGTCTTCAAGAAAAATCAGTATGTCGCCTTGCTCCTTACTACCCAGTGGGTTGAAATGAGCTCTGAGTTCGGGGCCTTGTCGCTGACTGTGGAAGTTGTTGTATTTTTGTTTTGAACCAGCGTGGCGTTTCCTCAGCATGTGAGCAAGCTCCGGTGATGCCTTGGCCAGTTGACTGCCTGTTGAGGCAGTTGGCATGCCGAGAAGATGCCATGCAGGGTCGTTCATCATGACTATTTTACCGGCGCTATCGATCACCAACACGCCGGTACGCATGTGTTGAATGACATTGGCATTGATTTTTGCCAGATGGTCCAATTCATTCGCCCTCTCCTGTGCCAGTAATTCACTGGCGCGTACGCGGCTGCTGAGTACCAGCGTGAGCAACGCGGTGGCGAAAAAGACGGCACCAAGAAATCCTGCCTGTATAAATTGCGGGGGTATGGCCGCTTTACTCAAAGAAGCATGAACCTGATCAGTGATCACTGCCAATGCTGCCAGGGCGGCAAATAGAAGTGCTGCGCGGCCGCCCATGATCAAAGCGCCAGCAATGATGGATACGGCGATCAGCATACCCATACCCGTCTGTACGCCGCCGCTGGCATGCATTAAAAGCGTGATTGCGGTGATATCGACAAACAGGGCCAGATAGGTTTGCTGTTCGGGTTTTGGTGAGCGCCAAAGAAAAAAAAGTGCGGACGTAAAGGCCAATGCTGTATAGAGGGTGACCACAATGGCATAGAGTTGAGGAACCACCGATCCGAGAAATGCAGGTCCTGCACCTAAGTAGAAAAAGAACATGAGCGTGAGCGAAAGGGTGATTCGATAGAGCAGAAACAGACTGAGGGAACGCCAATGCAGGTCATCGGACCCAGCTTCGGCTTGACTGGGTGTGGCGATCTTATTGTCCAGGGTATCAAGCCAGTTGTTCATGGCGGTCAGGATTCAGTATCGTTGGCTGCTTTCAGATGTGCTTTGTTGCAGTAGTATCGTTCCTTGTCTTTGACGGCTTCATCTCTGGGTAGATGAAGTCCACAATAGGCACACTGTACGCTATCCACCGATTTGATCTGCTGTGAATGTCTGTTTTGCATATGCCGTTGACGCCAAAAATGACGGACGATGAGGTAGACCCCCCATATTGCCAGTCCTAATAAAATATATCTGAGTCCCATCTGGTTGATTCTTTATGATGTATGGATTGGAGTCAATTGTGATGGGTGAGTCTTGCAACATGCGACGCAATGGTCTGGAATGAGGCCTCGATAGTTATCAGGCAGTCAGGAGTTTTCGCTTGAATCTCAAAATACAGATCGCTCAATTCAATTTTCTCGTTGGTGACATAGAAGGTAACGCCCAGAGAATCATCGATGCGGCTCAGGCAGTCATCGGAAAGGCGGATGCCATCGTTTTTCCGGAGTTGGCCATTACCGGTTATCCCCCCGAGGATCTGCTGTTACGCAGCCATTTTATTCATCGGGTGGAGGGGGCGGTTGCAAGCATCCTAACACGGGTTCAGGGCATTCACCTGGTTATTGGTTATCCTCGTCGACGGGATGGCAAGCTCTACAATGTGGCAGGTGTCTTGCGCGATGGTGAGGTTATTGCAGAATATGAGAAGCATCGACTCCCGAACTACAGTGTGTTTGATGAAAAACGCTATTTTTCGCCAGGCAGGGAGGCAGTGACCTTCAACCTCAAAGGTACTCGCATCGGTCTAACCGTCTGTGAGGATATTTGGGAGGTGGAACCCGCCGCCATGAGCCGTGCAGCAGGTGCTGAATTGCTGCTGAATATCAATGCCTCTCCCTTTCATATCGGTAAGGCACCGGAGAGGGAGGAGCTGGTTCAGATACGGGCTAGGGAGAACAACTTGCCCATCATTTACACCAATTTGGTTGGTGGACAGGATGAACTGGTATTCGATGGTGGTTCATTTGTGGCTGATGCCAGCGGCCAACTGATAGAACGCCTTCCTTTTTTTACGGAACTCTCCGCCTGTATCGACCTGAATCAGGATGAGGGCAGACCAGCAGTCAGTCAGACGATCGCACCACTCATGGCTGAGGAGGAGCTGGTCTATCAAGCACTGGTAACCGGTGTACGTGACTATGTACTCAAAAATGGATTCAATGGCGCGATTATTGGTCTTTCCGGTGGTGTTGACTCAGCACTCACTCTGGCATTGGCATCAGACGCATTAGGACCGGAACAGGTCGAGGTGGTCATGATGCCGTCTCGCTATACAGCGGATATGAGTAATCAGGATGCGGTGGCCGAGGCTGAGTCATTGGGGGTGGAATACAGAACAATTTCAATTGAACCTGCCTTTAATGCCTTTCTCGATATGCTGGCTGACGAATTTGCTGGCAAACCCGTTGATGTGACAGAGGAGAATATCCAGGCGCGTTGCCGCGGCATCATTCTTATGGCAATCAGCAACAAAAAAGGGCGTATTCTGCTGACAACAGGAAATAAGAGTGAGATGTCAGTAGGTTATGCTACATTATATGGTGACATGGCAGGTGGTTTTGCGCCCATCAAAGATGTTCCTAAGACACTGCTCTACCGGCTGTGTGACTACCGCAATAGCCTATCGCAGGTGATTCCGCAGCGGGTGTTAGAGAGGCCACCTTCTGCAGAACTGGCCCCAGATCAGAAAGATATTGACTCCCTACCCGATTATGCGATCTTGGATGAAATACTTGAACGCTATGTGGAATCGGATCAGGGCCTATCGGATATTGTGGCGGCAGGTTTTGATCAAACAACGGTGGAGCGGGTGATCGGTATGGTTGACCGAAATGAATACAAACGTCGTCAGGCACCCCCAGGGATAAAAATAACCCGGCGAGCCTATGGACGTGATCGGCGTTACCCACTGACCTGGGTAAAATAACTACGCGAGAATATCGTGTAACTTATTGTGTACGCCCAGCATGGGTATGAACTAATGAGGTGAAAGTCCTCTGTAGGAAGGTCACCATCCTTAGCGATTTCAAGCTATTAGATG